>NZ_JBQYSN010000132.1:0-10103 GCF_052686535.1 Agrobacterium sp. DKPNP3
AAAAGCCGCCCTCGGGCGATAAGTGGGGATGGGAAATAAAATGGGACGGCTATCGCCTCGCAGTGCACGCCGGCGCGGACGGTGTCCGGATATTGACGCGCGGCGGTTATGATTGGGCTGCACGGTTCCCCGCTATCGAGCAAGCGGCGCGCGACCTCGGGCCGGCTTCTTTCATCATTGACGGCGAAGCGGTCGTCCTGGACGAACAAGGGCGCTCGGATTTTAATGCGCTACAGAACAGCTTGGGTGCCGTGGGTGCGCGTAGTGGCAAGAAGACGGCCGGCAATGCCCTACTATACGCCTTCGATCTTCTTTACCTCGACGGGCGCGATCTGCGCGAGCTGCCGTACAGGAGCCGCCGCCACCTGCTTGAAGAAATGCTGGCCGGTTTTGAGGGTGCTATCCGAATTTCGGAAGAAGTGGAAACAGACGATCCCGGTTTGATGCTCGACCATGCCTGCCGCCTCGGGCTGGAAGGCATCATCGGCAAGGATCGAAATAGCCCCTACCGGAGCGGAAGAACTGGCGACTGGATCAAGGTGAAATGCGTCCAGTCAGAACCGTTCATGATCGTGGGATATGAACCCTCCATGTCGGCAAGCGGCGGCTTTGCTTCGCTGTTGCTGGCCGCCTATGACGGCGACGAGCTGCGCTATGTTGGAAGCGTTGGCACGGGCTTTAAAGAGCGCGCGGCAAACGAGCTGCGCCGGATGTTCGATAAACTGCCTTGGCGGAAGAAAAAACCGCCCCTGCCCTATGCTGGCCGGCGCGAGGTCGTTTGGGTGCAGCCGACGCTTATTGCGGAAATTGAGTTCCGGCAGATGACGCCAGATCGCAAACTACGCCATGCGGCTTACAAGGGGCTTAGAGAACGGCAGGATAACGCGGACGTGTACCGGCTTGATTAAACGGCGCGGCTTTTGGTGTATGTTCGCCCTATGAGCGAATTCAGGATAGAGCCGGTAACGATCAATTCGGGTGACTTCGAAACTTTCGAAACGGTCACGGACATGGCGCGATACCTGCTCGACAAATGGCCGGCAAGCACGGATGGGCAAGCTTATGTCACTGCGCTCATGGTATGCTCGGCCGTGCTGGAAAACGGCTTGGATGATCGACCGGAAGATGCGCGGGCGGCTTTTATCGATGCCGTCCACGAAGCGCACTTGTCTGTTTCGCCAGATGATGACCTAGATTTCTAGTGACTATTTTTCTTCATCGGATCGCCGCACTATTCGGCCGCCATGTCGCAGCCGCACGATGCCGTTTATATTTTGCTTATAGACCTGATAGGCGGCATTCGCCGCCATGATGTTGCCAGCGCCGGCAAGCTCCATGCATCGAAAGCCCTCGCCCGTTATTTCATCGACGGTGAAAGGAAATTTGGTGTCGAAGAACGGCACCTTTTGCGGGTCTGGCAAATCCACGACATGCTGTTCCTGCCCGACTTCGCAAAAGAAGATGCTTTCCCGGCCGTACACCCATGCAATGACGGTGCGCCAGTCAAGCTTTCCCTTTGCCTTGTAGCAAACCTGCCATTCACCTTGATAGCAAATCAGCATAGGCCAGCTTAGCGGCTTCCTGATCGTCGTTTGAATTTCGGATGATTTCAGGAGCGGCGCGGGCATTGATCCTTCCTTTTTGTTCTATGAATGTTCTCATATGCAAAAGGAGTCAAGCAATCGCCGGTAGACGCCAAGATACAAAAAAGCCGCTCATGAGGGTGAGCGGCTTTCTTGTTGGTCATGGGCTCCGCGTCAGGCAACTTCTAAGGTGGGCACGTCCTTCAGGTCCACGGTATGTTCTGCCTGCCAAGCGTCGTAAGCTGCCTGCATCCTAAGCCAAATAGCGGCTCCGTCTCCAAACAGCTTTCCCAGTCTCGCCGCGATGTTGGGCGATACGGGCTTCTTCTCATTAAGAATATCGTACAGCTGCTGCCGGGAAATGCCCAGCATATTAGCTATCTCTACCTTATTCCTCCCAGTCTCCGGGATGATATCATTGAGTAATGCGCCCGGATGAGATGGGCACCTCTTCAGGGGCCTCTCTACCTCATAAGCCATTCTCGTCTCCTAACTGTGAGACGTGCACTTCACTGTGTACGTCTCGGGGGTGTCGTCTCTATCAACTTTAGCACCAGCCATACGAACAGCGTATGGCTGGTGCTGGTTCCATTAGTGGTACTGCTCGAAATCAACGTTATATGCATCGCCGTTATCAAACTCGAAGGTAATGCACCACGGACCGTTGACATGCACCGTGTATTTCGTGGGGTTAAACCCATTTAGAGGATGAAAGTCGAAGCCGGGTAGCTTCATTTCGCCTACTGTCGTCGCCTGCTCCAAGCGATCCAATCGAACTTTAATGCGACTTAGCATCTTCTGGTCGATTTTTGCCGTTTTGCCTGTGGCAAAAAACTCGCTTAGCGCCTTATGTTTGAATGTCTTTATCAAAATTCATCTCCTTACACCATTTCTCGCCCTTTCTTTCTCTGTTTTGGACAAGGGGAATGTAAGCTTATTGCTTACATAATGCAAGGGGTGGTGTAAGTTTTTTGCTGACAAAAATAAAGCCGCCCGTTGCCGGCCGGCCTTTGAATTCAAATCCCGCTCAACGCGGTTTACGGGAATCCTCAATCTCTTTCGCTACGCTGGTGATAGCCTTTGCGATATCTCGCAAAAATTTAGGATCATTTGGTAGGTGGAACTCTCCCAGCGCTACCCCTGCGCCCTCACCTGCGTAATGCAGCTCCACTTTAGCTCCGACCATGTGTTGAACGAAGACGCCTGACGGGCTTACTCCGTCCACGACATAGTTTACCCCTTTGGGTGTTGGTGCGATGTAACCATTTCGAACCTTTGAAGCCATTATACTTTGCTCTCCTTGTAAAGTGCCCACGCTTCTTCAATGATGACGCCCTGCACGACGCCTCGACGAGCAGCTTCCTCGGCGATCTCGTCCGAGACGTGAGGCAGCACCTTGGCGTGCACCTGGCCGGTTCGCTCACTCTTCCTTCTGCCGGGCCTTCCGCGCGGTGAGCGGTCAACAAATCCCCTCGCCTCGCCTGCCGCGTCGGCCTTCGCAATTGCAGCTTCACTGGCCGGTTTAGCGGTGCGTTTCAGCGCGCCTAGATCAAGTTTGAAATCGGTCATTTCAGTGCCTCGGTTAGACGTTTGTAAACGGCCATGGCGAATGCCTCGGCGTTCTCGATTGCTGATGACATGTTGCCTTGTTTTGTTTCCATCGAATGCAGATCGCCGCCGAACTCGAATAGTGCGGAGAATGCGGCGCGCTCCATGAGCGGTGGCTCCACGATATCAATTCCCCCTTCCCTTAAAGAGGCTTCAATTCCGTTTTGCTGCTTCGAGCGAATGGCGCGCGTCATTGTAAAAACGACTGCATGCGCAATCTCCCGGTTTATCGCCTCTTCCTCTTCCGCGATGAGCTGTAGCGATTGTGCGCCAATGGTAGCGTCAAGGATCGTGGCGCGCATAGGGATCAACACCAAATCGGCCTGTGATATTGCGCGCGACACCATGCGCGAGGCGACGCCTTCAAGGTCAACGATGACAACTGCACCATCTACGTCATGTTGCTTGATCGTCTTCACGATGCTGGATTCCGTGACATCGGTCAGCGCCTGAATGTTACTGGGCAAAGTTCCCTTACCTGCCCATATGCTCAATGAGTGGTTAGGGTCGCAGTCTAGCATTGTAACGGGTACGCCTTTGCGGGCAAGCTCTGTGCCTAGTAGTACAGCGGTGGTTGATTTTCCTGCACCGCCTTTCGATGAGGCGATAACGACAACGGGCATTATGGAACTCCGGCTTAAATAATTATCTGGTTCATTCAGATACCCGGTATAAGTTGATATCTGATTAATTTTTAAATCCGGTAACTGAATTAACCTGATATAAGCACAAACCGGGTTTAAATATCAATCGGATTTCTACTCACACCGGATATTTAGAAAAATCGGATATTCGCCCTTACCGGATTTCTAGGTTTATCCGGTTTGTGCACAAATCAGGTATAAGATAAACATTGGCGTGCGGCCTGCTGAAAGCGATGTCACGCTTCATTTTCGTTGAACCGCGAAACACCTAGTTTTTGAGGGCGTTGGGCAGGATCGCCGAGGAACTGGTTTGTCCAGGAGATTTCGCCTTTCGCGTCGCTGCAATGATGGCTGCTCGTAGCGTTATCACAGACATGATGAAAAGGTCGGATGCTGTTAGATCATCGAAGGCGGTCCCGCGACCTTCGGAAAGCGCCTCGTAATTCTCTCTAACTAACTTGCGATCATATTTATGAAATGTTGCGTAGAGATTTCTCGCCCGATCATCTAGCTCGAAACCGACGTTCAGCTTGTGGGCGAAATCATTCCTGATGCTCGCCAATGCTTTCAGAACAGGCAGAAACCGTTCATCTAATCCAACCGCAACCGCCAACGTCACCTTGAATTCGTATGTCAGTCTCAAGCCGAAAAGATGACGCGGATTAGGAAGTGCTGCCGCAAACAATTCCTCTATTTCGGCTTCGATAATTATCGCGCTCTTTATGACTATCGCGAAATCATCAGCCTTCGCCAGCAGCGTGAAAAAATCTTGATCTGACAGTCTTTCAAGTCTCTTGCCCATTCAGCCCCCCAAACCCTTCCGCCGTCGTCTACTGCACCCTAATGGCTCGACATAAAAGGATCAACGAACATGCCCAAAACCGTCCGGTTATAGACAGGGGAGGGTGGTTCTGCTCAAAAGTGCCTATCCCGACTTTCTTGCATGCTCAAAAAGAACGGGACACTTTTGAACAGGGAAAGAGCTATGTCGCGCACGTTTGCTTATGTCAGAGTGTCAACCACGGGGCAGACCGTCGAAAACCAGATTACCGAAATTTCGGCCGCTGGCTTTTCGGTCGAGCCGCGCCGGATCATATCCGAAACGATTTCGGGCAGTACGCCGGCTGCGAAGCGACCTGGCTTTATGAAGTTACTCGACCGGATGGAGCCGGGCGACGTGTTGATCGTCACAAAACTGGATCGCCTCGGCCGTGACGCCATCGATGTCAGCAGCACGGTCAAGATGCTCGCTGAAAACGGGGTGAGGGTGCATTGCCTCCAGCTGGGTGGCCTCGATCTCACCAGCTCGGCCGGCACCATGACAATGAACGTCCTGAACGCCGTCGCGCAATTCGAGCGGGATTTGAATATTGAGCGCACGCAAGCAGGCGTGGCAAGGGCGCGCGAAAAGGGAAAACGTTTCGGCCGGCCGCCCGCCCTGACTGATCGGCAAAAACAGGTGGCGCTTGCCGATCTGGCGGCCGGAACCAGCATAGCCGCAGTGGCCCGAAAATTCGGCACCAGCCGCCTGACAATCTCTCGCCTTAAAGGTGCATCGCAAGACGCCACCTCGGGCGATTTGGAATAATATTCTCTTCAAGATTTCCCCTTGCGACCTCTCATAAGCCAAAATGCCTATCCGAGCGTGCGAATGGTCCTGAAACTGCGTATAGGTTGCCGCCGAACCGCACTTTAACGCGGTTCGGAACCGCCGCAGGGCCGCGATAGCGGACCGAACAAGCGGCGTCCGCTTACTAATCCGCAGGATTATAAAAATCAGGACCGGATTCAGTTCTTTCAGTGAACTCACGCTCATTCAAAAGCTTTTCGGCCTTTCGTGCCTCGAAATTTTTGCGGATGCGCTCGATGGCAGGGTTCGCCGTCGCCGGCTGGATGTATTGAAACTGCATCTGCTTGGCTGCCGGCGTCTGGCGGCCTTCCTCGGCGCGCTGGGCGCGGTTCTGCGCTGCCCGCTCCACATAGCCCGCCAATTGCTCTGCGCGCGCCCTGTCTTCTACAGTCTCCCTTAGACGGTCGGCAGGCGACAGGCTGTCCATGTGCACCTTGATAGCGTCTTGCCGTTCCTGACGGGCCTGTACGGCGTCGTCGGGCAGGGGGGCGGCCTTCCTCGCATACTTGCCAAGAAGCGCCTTGGCGCGCGCCGGCAGGCTCAAACGATAGGCGTTGCTTGTCTGCTGCACCTGCGGGCCTGCGCCCTCGTTGCCGGTTGGGATATAGCGGCGCAACCAATCAACAAAGCCGTGGGTGCGGAGTGCATCGAGCGCGCGGCATACCGCAGCTCGGGCGCGGCCGACCTTTTCCATGATGGTGCTGATGGACGGATCAAGCCGGCCGTTTCCGAAATCAACAAGATTAGTGAGGTAGTCCAGCACTTCAAGCGCGACGTGGCCGAGCGGTCCAGTGCGCTTACCTGGCTGTTTCATCGCCAGCTCGTACTTGCGCGCGGCAAGCAGGATTTCGCGGGCTTCGTGCCGGGGCAGGGGCTTCCAGAATACCGCCTCGCACTTGCCCTTCAGGCGGGAATTTCTGCGCACGGGTGCGCCGGTTCGTCTGGTGCCGGATTTTGCCTGCACCGCGCCAATCTGCTGGAACATGGTTCCTTTGTCCTCTCTCAAGAGGGCATGGACAGCAGACAAAAAATCAGCGTTCCCGCAAGCGCTAACATCTTGCGAGTTCCTTAATTCTGAACTATCTTGAAACTGTTCGACGGTTTCAAAATCGTTTTTGACTACTTATCCAAAAAGCCCCCGCCTCGCCAAAGGTGGGGCTTTTTACTTTATGCCCTTGTTTGTTCTATATAAAGCCTAACAGCCTCTTCCAAAATCGGGGCGCGGGACGATGCCCCACGCTCCTGTTTGATCCTGTCTATTTCTGCAACCAGCTCAACTGACATATATGCGCTGACCTCCGCACGTCCTGCGGCAGTCTGTCTTTCCCGGTGAGCGGCAACTCTTTTACTGATGGGTGCGCGTGTGTTTTGCATGATGGTTACAGGTAACAGTGATTCCGTGTGATTCTGCAAGCGGTGTCACAAAGTTTCCTCGGTGATGGCGTTTCTCCGCTGGCAAAATCAGCCAGTCCCCGTTTAGTCGCTAGACGTCGAGCGGGTTCCGCGTGCGATCCAGCGCCCTCCTCCTAGATCGACGGGTGCAAGGTGAGTGTTTGGTTTGCCCTTCTTTTCGCCGGAACTAAAAAGCAGGCCGGGGGGCCAGTTGAACCAAGTGCCATAAGCCGGCGCGGGGTAATGCCCTAATATCTCATCTATCGCCGCGTCGATTTGATCGACGGTTCCTTCAAGCTCAATGCTTACAGTACTGCCCGAAACAGACCCTCTGGCTTCCAAAGGCGGAACAAAGGCATCAACTAGTACGGGCGGCGCATCGTCCTTTGCGTCCAGTATTGCCTTTGCGAGTGCTATACCTGCTTCAACATTCCCTTCATCTACGCCATCGTCGCCCTGCTCAATAACCTCCTGTGCAGCATCGTCCAGCATCCGGTGGACAGGGGTAGTGCCGTCTTCCTGCTCCCGCTTAAGCTGCCTAGCGAGCGATTTGGCAAACTTGTCGATATCGCTGACGTAAAAGTCTTCTGGCCAGTGGTTCTGATATTGGGTTGCGTACGCAAGAAGGGCGACACCAATAGATATCTGGAGCTGGCCTTCGTGAATCTTCACGGAAAGCTGCTGTGACTTTAGCTTGCTGGATGCGGTCATGCCGAAATCTCCTGTTCTGCCGTCGCTGACGGTAGGTGGCGAGCTACCAATGCCTCTATGTCGGTAAGGGGAATGCGGCCGCTGGCTATGCCGGTTAGTTGAGCGACAAACCACATGCGCGTGTCGGGATCGAATGCGGCAAGTGCAGCCCTGTTTGGGTGGGCGCGAATAAGCCTTACCAGATGCATTTCAAGCGCCTCTACCATGTCTATGTCATGCGCCGGCCGTGCTGCTGCGAGTTCGATTTCTTCGGATGCAGAGAGGGTCGTTTGCCGCACATTTGGCTTAGCGCGAAGCATGGCCTCCCATCGTTTAAAGCCGTCGAATTTCCGAGCCTCACGCTGGCTTTCGCCCTTAAACGGAATGTCCAGCACATCGAATAGCCAACGCATTGCCGCGCGAACGTCCGCGACTTCCTCCATGACCTGAGTGCGGTTGAGCTTTTCAGTGACCGGATCGGCTTCCGCATAGCCTTGGATCATGCAGCGCGTTGCGATCTTCGCCAGCTCGCTGCATTCCTCGGCAAGCTTGCCTAGCGCCTGGTGCAGGACAACGTCTTCTTCCGGCTTCCATGCATTAATAATGCTCATGCGGCCGCTCCTTGTTTCGATCCTGCAAGCGGGGTCGAGTAGACGAAAATCATTTTGCGTTCGGGGCAGCACGAAATCAGAGCCGGCCGCTTCGCCTTCTCCGCAGCTAGCTGCTCATCCGTCATTGATGATCCGCAGCCCTCGCACCGCACTCCAATAGGCGCGAAGTCGTTCACGATAGTTTCGCCGCGTTGATGCAGCATCATCGCGAAATTCGCCACGTCGATAGGGTCGCCTTTCTGGACATGGTGGGCGAGCGCCTGCGATAGCGATGCTTGGCTGCACTTTTCGTTGTCGCGCCAGATATTGAGGCCGCCGCTACGCTTCTTCTCCAACTTCGATTTCATCGCAGCAGCAAACAGATCAACGGCGATATCGTCAGCGTGTCGGTGGTCGGGTCGGCTTAAGATGGCGTGGACTTCATGGGCGGCGCGCAAGGTCGTATCGGAAAGCAGGCCGCCATTGCCGCCCTTTCCCATCGTGCCGTTCATGTCATGTTCAACCGCGTTTGCGAGTTTCAGGGCTGCTTTTGCCAGATCGTCGCGGCTCATTGTGCTTGCCCTTCGATGCGCTCGAATCGGGCGGTATCGCCGTCAACAATGAACCTGCGCGGCGTTTCGTAGCCGGACCACCAATAGGCGTCGATCTGGTGGACGCCTGCTTGCAAGTCGTTTTCGCTGATCAATTCCCGTATCGACGGCTGAAGCGTATCGGTATCGCGGTCCACGCGAATGCATGTTGCGTCGGTAGGGATTGGGGAGTCCGTCTCCCATGATCCATCTTCATTGATTGTGAGCGTGAAATCACCGAATTGGCGATGTTCATCAAACATAACGATATCGCCATGGTTCAGCACCTGGCTGTAGGCCTCGCCGTCATGTTGATCTTCCACGGGGCGAAGATAGCAAGTGCCCGAATCGTCGCGGAAAATGAACAAGTTGACGTCCGTTTGTGGGTCTGGAACGTACTCATCCATCCAAGCGGAGGGAAGAAACATAAGTTCTGTCATCGGGTCGCCTTTCAGGCTGCGGAGGGTTTCACGGTGAGGGCAGGGACGGCGGGGCGGGCGTTATGCTCGATGCTGTCGAGGAAGCGGCCAGTCTTGCGCTTGCCGGCTCGTATCATGCTGTGGTCGGGGTCCAGCTCGTCGCACCACATGGGCTTATGCCAGTGTTCCCATTCTTCGCCGGTCCACTCCATCCAATCGTACCGGCTGATTTCCGGGTCATCATCGAGTGTGACCGAGCCGAGCTGCGGCACGTACTCGCCCCATTGCTTGAAATGAAAGGCAACGCCGGCCGCCGCGCACTGGTCGCGCAGGCTGCGAACCCAATTCGGATGCGCCGGCCGCGCCTTGTGTTCGCCTTGGTCGGTTTCGCCGCCGGCAATGACCCAATCGATTCCCATGTGGCAACGTTCGTCATGGTGATGATGAAGATGATTTGGATTGCAGTCGTGCTGGACGCCGTGGATTATCTCGCCCGGCCGGCCGTTGTGACGGTGGAAGCCATCGCAACCACGCTGGCCTCCAATCCATTGCGTGCCGCCGAGGCTCGAAATCAGGTCGATTGGCCCGATAAGCGGCTCACACGACAGGAACAAGAAGAGTGGGCGGGTGTTGGCGTGCCATAGATCAAAGCTCGCCTGCAGCAATGCCGGCACGTTGATATTCGCCCGCGGCTGATCCTCAACCGTGGTTCCGATCGCTGCATTTTCCGGCAGTCCACCGGCCTTTTCGGCCATCTTGGCGATGTTCTGCGGACGCTTCGTCAGCAGCAGCCAGACAAGCTGCGGCGTGGCGCGGATAAGATCGAATAGATCCCGGCGCCATTCTTCGGGAACGGCATTATCGAACACGTCAGCCAGTGAAGCGCAGAACACAAAGGGGCGGGTGCCTTCCTTTGCAGCCTTGGCGTTCCACGCGAGCGGCTTGCGCCAGTTGGTG
>NZ_JBQYSN010000133.1:0-10047 GCF_052686535.1 Agrobacterium sp. DKPNP3
CGCGGTGGCCGCGACGACGAAGCTCGGCGAGCGTTGCCTCACCCACCGTGCCTTCCACCATGATTTCACCCGGCGAACTGGTGCGCGGATAAAACGAGCCCGGAAAATGGGAAGTGTGGAACAGCGGCATGTCTATGGACGCCTGCAGGTTCTTGCCGTGGTGGGCATAACGCAGGAAGAAGGGCAATTGCCACTGGTCCTGCTGGTCGCCACCGGGCGTACCAAAGACCATGGCGGGACGGCCCTGATGCAACGCAAGCGAGGGTGTCAGCGTCGTGCGCGGCCGTTTGCCGGGTGCGAGCGAGGTCGGTAGGCCTTCCTTCAGCCAGAACATCTGGGCGCGGGAGTTGAGCGCGAAACCAATGCCCGGCACGATGGGCGAGGATTGCAGCCAGCCGCCCGAGGGCGTGGTGGAGACCATGTTGCCCCAGCGGTCAATGACATCGATATGCACGGTGTCACCGCGCTTTTCGGTCAGATGCGACATGGTCGGCTCGTAGACGGTGCCCTTGCCGCTCATCTCGGCCAGCATCGCCATTGTCGCGTCCACCTGCTTTTCGTAACCAGGCACGGTGCCGGGTCGCAGCTCCAGCGAGGCCTCACTACCGATCAGCGCCCGGCGATCGGCATTATAGCCCTCGGAGAGAAGATACTCCGTTGGAATTTGCCCGAATTCCGGATCGCCGTAATAGACCTCGCGGTCAGCAAAGGCGAGCTTCATGGCTTCGACGATGGTATGGATGAAATCAGGACCGGACGGGTCCATCGCCGCAATGTCGAAGCCCTTCAGAAGCGCCAGCGATTGCAGGAGAACCGGCCCCTGCCCCCAGGCCGGCGTCTTTGCGATTGTCCAGTCGTGATAGTCGAGTGTCTGCGGCGCTTCCACGGTGGCGCTCCACCCGGCCATATCCTGCGCCGTCAGCACACCCTTGTGCCTTGTGCCGCTCGCATCCATTACCTCTGCGGTGCTGACGTAACTGTCGATGGCTTCCGCTACGAAACCCCGGTAGAAGGCATCGCGCGCCGCCTCGATCTGGTTTTCGCGGCCAGTGCGCGCTTCGGCTTCGGTGACGATCCGCCGGTAGGTCGCCGCCAGAACCGGGTTGCGAAAATTGGCGTGAGGCTCCGGCGCGGCACCGCCCGGCAGCCACGTTTCATAGGATGTCGGCCATTCCGTCTCGAAGAAATGGGCCAGCCCCTTGATGGTGGCAGAGACACGCGGCAGCGTTGGATGCCCGTGCTCGGCGTAATAGATGGCGGGTTCCAGCACGTCGCGCACGCTCATCGTGCCGTAGTCGCGCAACATCAGCATCCATCCATCGAAGGCGCCGGGGATGACTGTGGCGAGCAGGCCATCGCCTGGGATGAGTTTCAGGCCTTGCGAGGTATAATGGTCAATCGTTGCGCCACTCGGGGCCGGGCCCTGTGCGCAGATGACTTCGACCTTGTCCTTCTGCTTCGAATAAAACACGGCCGGCATATCCCCGCCGGGGCCGCAGAGATGCGGCTCGACAATTTGCAGGACGAAACCGGTGGCGACGGCGGCGTCGAAGGCATTGCCACCCTTCTCGAGGATTGCCATACCGACCGCCGAGGCAATCCAGTGGGTTGAGGTGACGACGCCGAAGGTGCCAAGGATTTCAGGGCGTGTGGTGAAATCAGTCATTCCGATATTCCTTGTAAAAAATCATGCTTCCCGCGGATCGAGCGCATCGCGCAGACCATCGCCCAGAAGATTGAAACCGATGACGACGAGGAAGATGGCAATGCCGGGCCACATCGTCATCCACGGCGCCTGGCTCAAGAAGTTCTTGGCGGTGTTCAGCATGGAACCCCAGGAAGGCGCCGGCGCCTGCTGGCCAAGTCCGAGGAAGGAAAGGCTCGCCTCCGCGATGATGGCGGTCGCCACCGTCAGCGTCGCCTGCACGATGATGGGGGCAAAGACATTCGGCAGGATGTAACGGGTCATGATGTCGATGTGGTTGAGGCCGATAGACCTTGCACCCTCGACATAATCCTCCATCTTGACGGCCAGCACCTGCCCGCGCGTCAACCGCACGAAGATCGGCATGGCGGAAAGGCCGATGGCGATCATTGCATTGGTGAGGCTCGGGCCGAGAAAGGCCGCAAGAGCAATCGCCATGATGAGGAATGGCATGGCCAGCAGCGCTTCGGTGATGCGGGAGATGACCATATCCACCCAGCCGCCGAAATAACCGGCAATCAGACCGAAGGGCACGCCGATCACGACCGCGATCATCACGGAGACGACGCCGGCCATCAGCGAAGCGCGGGCGCCATAGATCATGCGCGAGAGAATATCGCGGCCGAGATCATCCGTGCCGAGCAAGTGAGCGGCCGACGGCGCCTTGCGGATGGCCGACCAACTGGTCGCAACCGGGTCGGCAATCGGCAATATCGGCGCGGCAATCGCCAGCACGGCGAAAAACACGACGATGATCAAGCCAGCGAGCGCCGACTTGTTGCGCTTCATTTTTTTCCAGGCGCGGCTTTCCTGCCGCGTCGCCGGTATCGAAAGGTTTTGATCCAGAACGGTCATGATATCAGGGCCTTAGATTGTCGCCCTGAGGCGCGGGTTGAGCAGGACATAGGCAATGTCGGCCAGGAGGTTCATGAGGATGAAACCGACGGCGGTGCAGAGCACGATCCCCTGCACGACGGCATAATCACGGGTGAAGACCGCATCCACGGTCATCTTGCCGAAGCCGGGAATGGTGAAAATCTGCTCCGTCAGAACCGCACCTGCCAGCAACTCGCCGAAAAGCAACGCCAGCAGCGTGATGACCGGCAGAAGCGCGTTGCGGAAACTATGCGACAGGATGATCTCGCGCGGCGAAAGCCCCTTGGCGCGGGCGGTGCGAATATAGTCGGAACTCAAAACCGCCACCATCGCCGAACGTGTATGGCGCATCAGCGTCGCCGCCAGTGCATTGCCCAGCACGAAGGCGGGCATGATCATGGTTTCGATGGAGCGGACAGGGTCTACGAAGATCGATTCATAGCCCGATGCCGGCAGCCAGCCCAATTTCACCGACACCAGCAAAATGAGCATGATACCGAGCCAGAAATTCGGAATGGACAGGCCGGAAAGCGCCACGATATTGGCCGTGTAGTCAATCCACGTATTCTTCTTGACGGCGGCCAGAATGCCGATGGGAATGCCGATCACCATGGCAAAGAACATCGCCATCACAGCCAGCTGAATGGTCACCGGCAGCTTCTGGCCGATCAGTTCCAGAACCGGCTGGTTCGTGCGTAGAGAAATGCCAAAATCGCCGGTTACCACGCCGCCCAGCCAGTTGACGTATTGGAGTGGAACCGGGTCGTTAAGACGGTATTTCTCGCGCAGAAACTCAATTGTCGCGGGATCGCGCTCCTCGCCAGCCATCGCCAGGATGGGATCGCCCGGCAGAAGTTTCTGCAGCGAGAAAACGAAGATGGAAATGATCAGAAGCGTCGGGATCGCGACCAGCAGTCGCTTGCCGATATAAACAGGCATGGCATTGCCCCCGTTTTGGTCCGGTCCTGGCGGCCGCACGGCAAGCCGTGCGGCCTTTGCGAAGTGGTCAGTCCTTGGAAACGCCGAGAAGGCGGATCATGCCGTCAGGCGACGGCGCCCAGCCCTTGACCTTTTTGGAGATGGCATAGGCATAGGGCTGGTGGCCGAGATAGATGATCGGCATTTCATCGTTGAGGATGACGCTTGCAGCGTCATATTTTTCCTTGCGGACCGCGGCGTCGGTCGAAGCGCGGGCCTCGTTCAGCAGCTTGTCCACTTCGGGATTGCAATATTTCACATCGTTGATGCCGCCCTTGCAGGTGACGAACTGGTGCAGGTTGCCATCGGGATCGATGCGTCCCGACCAGTCGGAGCGGCTGAGCTGATAATTGCCGGCGGTCTGCTCGGACAGAAGCGTCGCAAATTCCGTGGCCTTCAGGGTGACGTTAAAGCCGGCCTCCGCCACCATGGACTGGATGACCTGCATCATCTGCGTCTGCGTTGTGTTGTTGGCGTGCTGAAGCTCGACGTCAAGCGTCTCGTAACCCGCCTCCTTCATCAACTGCTTGGCCTTGTCGATATCACGCGGCGGCACCGGCAGGTTCTGGTTGAACCATGGGCTTGTGGGCGGATAAGCCTGATTGCCGGCCTTGGAGGTGCCTTCAAAAACGATCTGGCCGATGGCTTCGCGGTCGATCGCGTAGGAGAAAGCCTGACGCAGGCGCTTGTCCTTGCCGAGCGGATTATCCGCCCGCGCACCATTGTTGATGTTGACATACATGGCCATGTATCCGGGACCAATCACATCGGCATAGGTCAGCTTGGAGTCATTCTTGACTGATTCCGCATCGGAAGCCGAAATCCGCTCGGCGATATCGAGATCGCCAGCACGAAGGTTCGCAAGCTTCACCGTGGTATCTGGGATCGGCAGGTAGACGACCCTGTCGACGAGGATTTTGTCCTTGTCCCAATAGTCAGCAAATTTTTCGAGCACGATGCGATCCTGCTGGATGCGCTCGACAAATTTGAACGGTCCGGCGCAGACTGGCTTCGAACCGAAATTGGCACCCAGTTCCTTGGCCGCTTTCGGTGCGACGATCATACCGGCGCGGTCGGAAAGCTGCGCCAGCAGGGTCACGTCAGGTGTCTTCAGCGTGAATTTGACCTCGAGCGGTCCCGTCGCCTCAACCTTCTCGACAGACGACAGCTCGCTCTTGCGGCGCGATTCCGGCAGCGTCATGTTGCGCTCGATGGTGGCGACGACGGCGGCGGCATCCAGCGTTTCGCCATCGTGGAACTTGACGCCGTCGCGGATTTTCATGGTCAGCACCTTGCCGCCTTCGGACCACGCCCATTCCGTGGCCAGCTGCGGCACGATCTTCATATCCTGCGAGATATCCACCAGCTTGTCGCACATGGCGGTGTAAACGATGCGGCCGACAAAGGTGCGCGATTGCGCGGGGTCGAGCACATCGGCATCGTCATTGAGGCCGATGCGCAATTCGGACGATAGCGCCGGCGACGCCAGCAACGCGCTTGCAAGAAGCGCCGCGGAAAGTGTCTGGATTCTGTTCATTTCTCATCCTCTGGTCTGGTTAATTTGACTTTTGTTATTGGCCGTCCCTCGCGAAACGGCGGATGCCATTGCGGCCTCAAGAGACGCTCGTCAGCGATGTCTCCCCATTTGGATATCCCTGCTCCGGTGCATCTTCCTGCTGAAAGCCAAGGGACGTCGCACGGATCAATCTTTCCTGGTGCATGAGCAGATGCTGACGCATAGCCTCACCTGCACGGGCCGGATCCCGGTCGGCGATGGCTTCTACGATCGCCATATGCTGTTCAAAAGAAGCCCTGCCATTGCTGCCGCTGCGTCGAGCGAGTTCGCGGATCGACTGCCAGGCATCATCCTGACGGATGCGATTGACGACATCGAAGATCGACAGAAAGAGTTTATTGCCGGCGCTCTGGGCAATCTGGCGATGGAGCGAACCGTCCCACAGCTCCTTTGCATCCGCATCCGTGCTTTGCCCCGTTTTCTCCACCAGTGCACGCATGCGTTCAATTTCCGCGGGCTTGGCTCGCATCGCTGCGAGTTGGGCAAGCTGCGGCTCAATGCGCAAACGGACCTCCATGATCTCCATGAAGTCCGTTCCCGCGACGAGTTCGGTTACCTGGGCGGACCAATCGTCCGGCTTTTCGCCGATGAAAGTCCCCGCACCCTGACGCCGCCAAATCAGACCCTCAGCCTCCAGTACTTCCAGAGCCCGCCGAACGGCGCGGCGGCCGACATCGAAACTCTCGGCAAAAGCCCGTTCCGTCGGTAGTCGCCCATCCTTCGCAAAGTCATTCGACCGAATGTAGTCGCGGAGACGGGCGAGTGCATAGTTGGAATTATCGTTCGGACCGTTTGTCAAAAGCGCACCATTCAATCGAACCAATTAGATAATGGTTCAAGATGAAGACAGATTGCGCCGAAGGTCAAGCCAATTTTTAAGCCGTGATTTTTGCTGCTCAAAAGGTGGGCAGGAAAGTCGCAAAACGGGCGAATGGGGAGCACGAGCGTGTCTTTAGCCCTCTCCCTGCTTCTGCGACGCTACATGACGATAGGACTGCAACGCTTGTCGAAAGCATGCATTATAGTCCCGCAGCAAATCAGAAGGCGGTGCAACATGGACGACAACATCGACATTCCGAAGATCAACCGGGTCGTCCTGCAAAGCCTGATCGCCGGTTTGAGCGACGGGCTGATATTGCTCGAAAATGATGGCTCGATTGCGTGGGCCAACAGGGCGGCGCTCGACATGCATCGGATAGAGGCCCTGTCCGACCTTGGCATCGACACGAAGGAGTACCGGCGAAACTTCACCTTGCGGTATCGCAACAATCACCTCCTCGATGATGGGCAATATCCGCTTGAACGCCTGCTTGCTGGCGAGACCTTTGAGGATGTCACCGTCGAGATATCGCCAAGCGATGATGATACAGAGTGCTGGGTGCATACGGTGCGCGGGCTTATCCTGGAAGATGCGGGAGCCAAGCCGGATGTCTTGGTCCTCATCATCCGTGACGAAACGCCCCGTTTCGAAGCGGAGGCCCGGTTCGAAAGCGCCTTTAACGCCAACCCCGCACCTGGGCTCATATGCCGGCTGGATGACGAACGGTTTATTCGCGTAAACCAGGGCTTCCTGGAAATGACGGGTTTTGCCCGCGAGGACATCATAGGCATCAGCGTCGAGGAGCTTGGGCTTTTTTCCAACTGCGAGACCGGCGAGGACGCGTTGAAGCGCCTGCATGAGGGCCGCATCATCCGGCAACGCGAGGCGCTTATTCCTATTCCAGGTGGTGACAGGTTGGTCATCGTCGCCGGAGAAACCATCGCCGTTGCGGAGGAGCCATGCATGCTTTTTACCTTCGCCGATCTCGACGGCCGGCGAAAAGCCCAAAATGCCCTTCGCCAGAGCGAGGAGCGTTTTTTCAAGTCCTTCCGCCTGTCACCAGCCCCCGCAGCAATTTCGCGGCTTGACGATTTCGTCCTCACCGAGGTCAACGACGCGTTTTTGACGCTGTGCGGACGAAAAGAAGCTGAAGTCGTTGGCAAAACTGCCAGCGAACTGAAACTGTGGGACGATGTCGCAGCCCGCCGCGATGTTGAAAAGCGCCTCAAGGATAACATTCCGATCCGGGATGAAGCCATGCGCATGAATCTTGCCGATGGCGGCACGGCCGAATGCATCGTTTCTGCTGAACGCGCAGAGATCAATGACCAGCTCTGCGTCATCTGGGCCATACAGGACGTCACCGAACGACGCCGGTCTGAGAACGAACTTATCGAGGCGATCGAAAGTGTGATGGCTGACACGTCCTGGTTCAGCCGGACGGTCGTGGAGAGGCTGGCGGGGCTGAGACAGAGCTCGCGTGGCGCGTCATCGTCCGTTTCTCTGAAGGATCTCACCGAACGCGAAGAACAGATCTTGGCGCTGATATGCGACGGCTGCAGCGACAAGGAAATGAGCGACCGGCTACATCTTTCAAAACACACCATTCGGAATCATATCGCATCGCTTTACGGCAAGATCGGCGTGAATCGCCGCACCGCCGCCGTCATCTGGGCGCGCGAACGTGGTTTTAGCGGCCGTAAGGAAAAATAGCAGTTTCGACCTTCAAAAAGGTCAATTTGTACCAGTTCAACTAGTAGCTAATGCTCTCCAAGGGGCATTTCCCACAGCCTATCTTTCCATCATGCCGTTACCAACAGCGGCACCCTCTAAAGATGGAAGGAATTCGTCATGGACAATAACCGTATCGAAGGCATCGCCCGTCAGGCAAAGGGCACGATCAAGGAAGCCGCCGGCAAGATCACCGGCAACGACCGACTTGAGGCAGAAGGGAAGGCCGAAAAGCTGGCAGGCCAGGCCCAGGAAAAGATTGGCCAGACGAAGGACAGCGTCAAGAAAGCATTCAAGTGAACCTTTAATGTTCAAGGCAGGAGGTTTTACCATGATGCTTGCGTGTGAGGCAAATCCGGCGGCAAGCTGCCACCCCCAGGAGATCAGCCTGTGCGCCGCCTTACAAGCTGTCATTGCTTACGCAGAGGGTCAGGAAAGCAGTTCGATCTCTGTAACTTCGGTCGAAGGGCGCATTGTGCTCTCGGGCGAGGTGGAAACACTCTCTGCCTTCGAACGTGCGGTCATCATCGCAGAATGTTTCGCGTCTCGGCCGATCATCGCCGATCTGGCGATACGCCAGCGACCTCAGACCTTTGTGGATGCATCTTCCCCGCGCATCCACCTCGTGAATAATAACAGGAGTGAAAGACAATGAAGAAACTCGCTCTCGCAACCGCTATCGCAACGCTCGCCGTTGCTCCCCTCGCCTCCGCTGAAACCAAGCATGGCGGCAAACGGGCGACAGAGACCGCGCAGAAGGAACGTGTCGGAACCTTGTCCTGTGAAATTGCCGGCGGTGTCGGGCTGGTTGTCGGCTCAAGCAAGGCAGTGGACTGCCAGTTCCGCCAGCGCTCCGGCAAAACCGAACGTTACACGGGCAAGATCGGCAAACTCGGTCTCGATATCGGGGTGACCGGCAAAACCTATATGAGCTGGATCGTTTTTAACACGGCGGCAAGCCGCGTTGGTGAAGGAGCACTCAGCGGCGACTACGTCGGCGCTTCAGCCGGTGCCTCGGTCGGCGTCGGTGTCGGCGCCAACGCATTGGTGGGAGGCAACGCCAAGAACTTTGCCCTGCAGCCTATCAGTGCTGAAGTTGGGACTGGCGTGAACGTTGCGGCCGGTGTCTCGCATCTTCAGTTGAAGCGCGCGGGTTAAGGAGCTCCCCCACCAATACGACATCCCAGATTTCAGCAGGCGCGCCGCTTCCCCGCGGCGCGCTTGTTCATATTTTCAGGCAATAAGCGGAAGTGTCTGAAGACATTTATCTGCAGCACAAGCGCACTTGAGAAATGCAATTGCCTCAGGGTTTTGGCGGCGGAGGCGGCGCATCATTCAGGGGGCCGTGGTCAAGCTCGACGCCAGGGGCGTGTCTCGGCTCGTGTTTTGGCCCATGGCGAGGCGGACCGCCGGCAGGGCCAAGCGCATCAATGCTGCCATCCTGACGCACGATATAGCTGGCATGAAGGACACCGTCATCGAAGCGACCCTGCACGCTGACGGCCTCCTCAGCCTTCGCTGCCTTTCCGCCTTCGCCTTCCGGTCCGGTATCTACCAGTGCGCGGCCGCTGTCATCCTGAAGGATGAACTTGTTGCCGTAGATTTCCGCAACCTTGCCCTTGATGGTGACAAGGTTGCCTTCCTTGACGGTCGAAATCGCAACGGGCGTCATAGGGGCCATTTCAGGCGTCGGTCTCGTCAGCTTGACCGCGCCGGCGCCTGCTGCGGCGCCAACGGCGAGGATTGCAACTGCTGCGAAGGTGAGCGCCGCCGTCTTGCGACGGTGTTTCCTGTGGGGAGGGACCGGGCCTGCCTTTGGAGCAGCGCCAGCGTCAATTTGGTTATTGTCATCTGAATGGGACATCGTGATCTCCTGTTTGCATTGACGAGACCCTTTTACCCGGATGACACCACCACCAGCCTGAACCTTGTGGTTCAGCTTGAGTTAAGCCTCCCAGGCCTAGAAAATCTCATCTCTAAAGCGGATTGCAACACCATGCGGATACTTCTCGTCGAAGACGACGCCGACCTTTCGAAACGGATTGCTGCCAGCCTTCGCGCGGAAAACTTCGTTGTCGACGTCGCGCAGAATGGCGAGGACGCTCAACACGCGGGCTTAACGGAGCTTTACGACGCTGCCGTTCTCGATCTCGGCTTGCCCAAGGTCGACGGCGTTTCGGTTTTGAAATCATGGCGCGCTGAACAACGCAACCTGCCGGTACTGGTGCTGACCGCCCGTGACGGTTGGCCGGACAAGGTGGCGAGCTTCAAGGCGGGCGCCGATGATTTTCTGACCAAACCCTTCAAGATTGAAGAACTTGTCTTGAGATTGCGCGCGCTTGTGCGGCGCGCGACCGGCCA
>NZ_JBQYSN010000134.1:0-9988 GCF_052686535.1 Agrobacterium sp. DKPNP3
GCAAGGCGCTGGCTGAAGCCCTGTCGCTGCTGCCACTGTCCCTGACCGTGGTCGAGACCCGTGAAAACGAGCTGCGCGATCTTCCGTCGGCAGCGGCGTCCATACTCACCCCCATGCCGGAAGCACTCGTTACGAAAATCCCGGCCAATGGGGCTGCAATCATCGTCACTCACGACCATGCTCTCGATTTCATGATCGCCAAAGAAGCGCTCGCCCGCGAGGATCTTGCCTATGTCGGCATGATCGGTTCGAAGACCAAGCGCGCCACCTTTGCCCATTGGCTGGAGCGGGAGGGCGAGCCTAATTGCCGCCTCGCCAAACTCATCCTGCCCATCGGCGGCAACGGTGTCAGGGACAAACGTCCCGCTGTCATAGCGGCCCTTGTGGCAGCCGAGTTGCTTCAAGCGCTTTTTGCCACCGAAACCGGGCATCGCCACAAAAACCAGCCCGCCCGTCTTTAAGGCCGAGATCGCGTTTCAGCGCATCCGGCAGGCTGTCGTCTGCCAGATTGTCGGTGCGAAGGCTTTGATAGGCAAAGTTTTCCACTCTCCGCAGACCCGCGCGCAGGCGGGACCACGCGCGCCAGATTGCCGTGCGCATGTTCGTCTCCATCGTTGATTTTCAGAAGTTCAGCTTATCTGTCGGATTTAAAATGCCTTGATTTCCTGGCGGAAACCAATGAAACCTTTGAACGGACACATAAAGAGATCTTATCCATGAAAATGTCACGGCAGTTTCCCCTGAATGCCCTGCGTGTGTTCGACGCCGCAGCCAGGCATCTGAGCTTCACCAAGGCTGGCGAAGAGTTGGGCATGACGCAGACGGCGGTCAGCTATCAGGTGAAACTGCTGGAGGAGAATATTGGCGAGCCGCTTTTTGTCAGAAAGGCGCGGCAGGTTTCCTTGACGGAGGCTGGACAGAGGCTTGCACCGAAAGTCGCGGATGCCTTCAACACGTTACGGGAGGCCGTCGATAATGTGCGCGATACATCAGACACGACGCTGACGATCCATTCCACTGCCACCTTTGCCTCACGCTGGCTCTCGCGGCATCTCGGCGCTTTCCAGCTCGAGCATCCTTCCATCGCGGTCAGGCTGGAGACATCGGGGACCCTGATCGACTTCAACCAGTCGGACTGCGATGTCGCCATTCGCTGGAGCAGCGATGATGGCAAGGGGCTGATCTATCATCAATTGCTGCGCGGCGTTTATACACCGATGCTGCACCCTGCCCTCGCCGAAAGCATCGGCGGCCTGCACAAGCCGGAAGACCTGCTGCGCCTACGCATCATCGATCCCGGCGATATCTGGTGGAGCCAGTGGTTCAAGGAAGTCGGCATCGAAAATCCGGGGCTTGACCGTTACCCGCGTAGCCGCCTCAATGTGCAGGCCTTTGAAGCCGCCGCGGCGATCGCCAGCCAGGGTGTCGCCATGCTGACCCCTGAGCTTTACGCGGACGAGGTGGCGCTTGGCCGGCTTTACCAGCCGTTTGAGCACCTCAGCACCGAGGGCAAGAACTACTGGCTCGTCTACCCCGAAAATCGCCGGAACATCCGCAAGATCAAGCTGTTTCGCGACTGGATATTGAAGCGGATCGAAGAAAGCCGCCCGTCGACTCAATACCCCATATCAGGTGCATAAAAACAGCGTGGGGTATCCTCGTCCGGAAACAGACACAGATGATATTCGCCGTCCTCGGATCGACGTGCCTGGCTCTGTGACCAGTTGAACACGTGGCGTCGCGTGACCATGCGGTGATCGCCGGGCGCGAGCGAGACCTCGTAACCATCAGACGTCACCCGGACGCTACGTGTGGGAATCATCTGGCAGTCGCCGGTTTCGGCATCGCCGTTGCAGCAGTAGCTTTCATATTTGAATCCCTTGTGGGATTCATGGGCAAGCGCGGTGGCGCTGAATGCAAAAAGCAGAAAAAGAACCGTCAAAACAAGGCGCATCGGCACGGTCTCCGTTGAAAACAACGGCGGCAGCCGGAAGGTCATTGCGTCCCTTAACTCAAAATCTCATGGCACTCACACCCGGACACAACGGCACCGGGAACTGCGACACCTGCCCCCTGATCTGCTCCGCCCAGGGTTCGCAGCGCCCGCTTTCGGAAGAACCGCCAGCGAAACATGTCATGGGAGCCACGCGCGTGGGCGCGAAGTCCACAGCCTGATATTTTAGCACACCGGAAGGCTGCACAAACCATAATAGCTGAGTCGCCTTAGCCAGCTAAGCACAAACTCACCGGCGCCACATACCTCCTCCAAGTTCACAAAGCCCAGTCATCGGGCTGAAACGAACAGAGAGAGGATTGCAGACACATCTCCGCTGCATTGTGAACAATCTCTTCCCGATCACTGCTTGCCCCTTCCCTAAAGGCTAAAATTCTCGCAAGGTGCGCTGCACAAGGATCAGGGGAACCGCATGTACGAATATGCCATTGCGTGGGAATGGATGGCCTTTGCCGTCCGCTGGCTCCACGTCATCACCGCCATCGCCTGGATTGGCTCGTCCTTCTATTTCATCGCGCTCGATCTCGGGCTGGTCAAACGGGCGCATCTGCCGCCGGGGGCCTATGGCGAGGAATGGCAGGTGCATGGCGGCGGCTTTTACCACATCCAGAAATATCTGGTCGCCCCTGCCCAGATGCCGGAACACCTGACATGGTTCAAATGGGAAAGCTATGTCACCTGGCTGTCCGGCTTCGCCATGCTCTGTATTGTCTATTACGGCGGCGCAGACCTGTTCCTCATCGACCATTCCGTGCTTGATCTCACCCAGTTCCAGGCCATCGCCCTGTCTCTGGCCTCGCTCGCCATCGGCTGGCTGTTTTATGATTTTCTCTGCAAATCGCCGCTTGGCAACAATACCTGGGGCCTGATGGTCGTGCTCTATGTCGCGCTGGTGGCGATGGCATGGGGTTACACGCAGGTTTTCACCGGCCGCGCCGCCTTCCTGCATCTCGGTGCGTTTACCGCCACCATCATGTCGGCAAACGTCTTCTTCATCATCATTCCGAACCAGAAGATCGTTGTCGCCGATCTCATTGCCGGACGCACGCCGGACCCGAAATATGGCCGCATCGCCAAGCAGCGTTCGCTGCACAACAACTACCTGACGCTGCCCGTCATCTTCTTCATGCTGTCGAACCATTATCCGCTGGCTTTTGCCACGCAGTTCAACTGGATCATCGCCGCACTGGTCTTCCTGATGGGCGTTACCATCCGCCACTGGTTCAACACCACCCATGCCCGCAAGGGCAAGCCGACATGGACATGGCTTCTCACCGCCCTCATCTTCATTGTCATCATGTGGCTTTCCACCGTGCCGAAAGTGCTGACCGGCGAAGAGGTAGAGAAGGCCGCCACCCTCTCCCCCATGCAGCAGCAATTCGTCAGCGATGCCCATTTTACCAAGGCGCGTGATGTGGTTCAGGGCCGCTGTTCCATGTGCCACGCCGCCGAACCGGTATGGGAAGGCGTGCCCTTCACACCGAAATCGGTGAAGCTCGAAACCGACGAACAGATCGCCGCCCACGCGCGTGAAATCTATTTGCAAGCCGGCCGCAGCCATGCGATGCCTCCCGGCAACATCACCGCCATCACCCCGGATGAGCGCAAGGTGCTGACCGCCTGGTATGAAAGTGCGGTGTCCGGGGCTGGAAAAGCCGAAGGAAAGACTGAATGAGCCTGGTTCTGCTGCGTGGCCGCCTGCTGAGCTTCCGCCGCGCGCCGCTCGCAATCGATGATACGCAAAGCTATCTCTATATCGAAGATGGCGGCCTGCTTCTCGAAAACGGCAAGATCGCCGCCATCGGCGAATACGACGATATCCGTAAGACAGCACCCGAAGACGTCGAGGAAAAGAACCACCGCCCGCATCTCATCGTGCCCGGCCTCATCGACATGCACCTGCATTTCCCGCAAATGCAGGTCATCGGCTCCTATGCCGCCAACCTGCTGGAATGGCTGAACACTTATACCTTCCCGGAAGAGTGCCGTTTCGTTGAAAGCGCGCATGCTCAACGCATCGCCACACACTTCTACGACGAGCTTCTGCGCCACGGCACGACAACGGCCGCCGCCTATTGCTCCGTGCACAAGACCTCCGCCGACGCCTTTTTCACGGAGGCCATGAAGCGCAACATGCTGATGGTCGGCGGCAAGGTGATGATGGACCGCAACGCCCCGCAGGGCCTGCTGGACACGCCGGAAACCTCCTATGACGAGACGCGCGCCGTCATCGCCGACTGGCACGGCAAGGGCCGCAACCACGTCGCCATCACCCCACGCTTCGCCATCACCTCCACACCGAAGCAGATGGAAGCCGCACAGGCGCTGGCGCAGGAATTTCCCGATCTCTTCATCCAGACGCATCTGTCCGAAAATTTGGACGAGATCAAATATACCTGCGAGCTTTACCCCGAAGCGACCGACTATACCGACATCTATGTGCGCTACGGTCTGATGGGCAAAAAGACCCTGCTCGGCCATGCCATTCACCTCTCTGACCGCGAGGCGGATGTGCTGTCGGAGACCGGCGCGGTGGCAGTGCATTGCCCCACCTCGAACCTCTTCATCGGCTCCGGCCTCTTCCCGATGAAAAAACTGCAACGGCGCGAAAAGCCTGTTCGTATCGCCGTCGCCACCGATATCGGCGGCGGATCGAGCTACTCCATGCTGCGCACCATGGACGAGGCCTACAAGATCCAACAATTGCTGGGCGAACGTCTCAACCCGCTGGAAAGCTGGTATCTGATGACGCGCGGCAATGCCGAAGCGCTCTCCATGGTCGACCGCATCGGCACGCTGGAAGCCGGCACGGATGCCGACATCACGGTGCTGAACGCCTCCTCGACGTCAGCCATGGCCCTGAAGATGGAAGTGGTGAAAAGCCTCACCGAAGAACTCTTCCTGATGCTGACCATGGGCGACGACCGCACAGTGGTAGAGACCTATGTGGCCGGCAAGCCGATGAAGAGCGTGCTGGCATAGTTCGGTTTGGGCCGAAACATATAGCTGCTAACTTGTTTATATCCGTCACATATTGGATCGAGCGTGTGCCGCCTCTTTCTTCTCCCCGCCGGGGAGAAGGTGGCCCGAAGGGTCGGATGAGGGGGCGACGTTTGCAGGATTTCGGAGAGCTTGTCCCCTCATCCCGCTGCCGCGACCTTCTCCCCGGCGGGGAGAAGGACCGTGGCGCACTCGCTCGCTCCACATGATTGCCTGACGCCATCTCGGCCGAATTCGAAAGCGCTCTGGAGTCCCCGTGCCGAACTTAGACACAACCACCCTGCTCATGATCCTCGCGACATTCATCGTTGCCGGCATCGTCAAGGGTGTGACCGGCATGGGACTGCCTACGGTCGCCATGGGCGTGTTCGGCCTCTTCATGCCCCCGGTCATCGCCGCCGGCCTGCTCATCCTCCCCTCCTTCATCACCAATGTCTGGCAATTGCTGGCTGGGCCTGATTTTCGGACCATTGTGAAAAGGCTGTGGCCGATGATGATTGCTATCACCCTCGGCACCCTCATCGGCATCCGGCTGATGACATCGGATACTGGTGCCTGGACGAGCTCGGCGCTCGGCCTGTGCCTTGCGGTTTACGCAGCCTACAGCCTGGTTGCCCGACCGGTCTTGCTTCCTGCAAGGCTGGAACCAAAACTCTCCCCCATCATGGGGCTGGTGACGGGCCTTTTGACCGGCGGCACCGGAATTTTCGTCGTACCTGCCGTGCCCTACATCCAGTCGCTGGGGTTCAGCCGAGACGATCTGGTGCAGGCGCTCGGCCTTTCCTTTACGGTCTCGACCATCGCCCTCGCCGCTGGCCTTGCTTCTCAGGATGCTTTTCATGTCGAGCATCTGTCACTATCCGCCCTCGCCGTCCTGCCTGCGCTGATCGGCATGTGGCTGGGTCAAAAGATCCGCCATATCGTCAGCCCGGCGACGTTTCGGCGCTGGTTTCTTATCTGCCTGCTTCTGCTGGGCGCAGAACTATTCCTCAGGGCGTTCTACTGACGTCGCTCACCCTCACTTGCGCAGTGGTTCGATCACGTCGTAAGCCACGATTGTCTCGTCTTCGGTACCCTCATCGTAAATCTTGGCAAGCGTAACCTGCAAATCAGGCGAGTAGACAGCGGTCCATTTTTCATCACTCTCGCCATTCTTCCGCACCTCCACCAAAACGTAGTAAACGAGATAGTTGCAAAATCTCACCGGGAAGGCGCGCTGCTTCGTCACAGTCATCTCAAGCGACCACCTGTTGCTGGCCTCGCCTGCGTCAAGAGGCAGAAACTCGAAAGACCGGCGTGCACCGACCTTCATCGGCCAAAACGCCTCAAGGTCGGACGTAAAATAGTAGCCGTAGTTTCCTTCATCTCCCAAGCCGGCGAGAGCGATTAATCCCCTATATAGAAACTGCTTTTGCGACCCGGCACCGTTGAAATCGTGGTCAACCCGGGCGATCCGCCCTGCCGACTTGACCTCACTTATTACCGCCTCGCGACGTAGGACAAATCCATCGCTGAGCTGCGTAGCCGAGGGGCATGCGACGGAGAGACCAGGTATCAATAAAGACGATACGAATGGCAGAACCGTCAGTATAAATTTCATAATGTTACAATCCACAAAAAATAAAAACATCAAAAAGTATTTATCAGAACATTCTATGTATAAACCCGACAAAAATCACTATATTTCCAATAATCAAAAAAGCAATTGCCTATCCATCTTTATGGTCGCGCGGAGCGCCTGGTCATGCTATGTGAAGCCATCATTTAAATGTGAAGGCTTTACACATGGGCAAAATTCTGACCATAGCGGACCTGAAGCAACAGGCGCAGCGCCGTGTGCCAAAGATGTTTTTCGACTATGCCGATAGCGGCGCCTGGACCGAAAGCACCTATCGCGCCAACGAAGATGATTTTGCCAAGATAAAGCTGCGCCAGCGCGTGCTGGTGGATATGACCGACCGGTCGCTGGCGACCGAAATGGTCGGCGAGAAGGTGTCTATGCCGGTCGCACTCTCTCCCACCGGCCTGACCGGCATGCAGCATGCCGATGGCGAAATGCTGGCTGCCAAGGCAGCGGAAGAATTCGGCGTACCTTTCACGCTCTCCACCATGAGCATCTGCTCCATCGAGGATGTCGCTTCCGTTACCTCGAAACCCTTCTGGTTCCAGCTTTACGTGATGAAGGACCGCGATTTCGTCAACAATCTGATCGACCGCGCCAAGGCCGCCGGCTGCTCGGCGCTGGTACTGACGCTCGACCTGCAAATCCTCGGCCAGCGTCACAAGGATCTGCGCAACGGCCTCTCCGCACCGCCAAAATTCACCCCGAAACACATCTGGCAGATGGCCACCAGGCCGAAGTGGTGCCTGGACATGACGCGGACCAAGCGCCGCAGCTTCGGTAACATCGTTGGGCACGCCAAGAATGTCTCAGACCTCTCGTCGCTCTCCTCCTGGACCGCGGAACAGTTCGATCCGCGTTTATCCTGGAAAGACGTGGAATGGATCAAGGAACGCTGGGGCGGTAAACTTATCCTGAAGGGCATCCTTGACGAGGAGGACGCCCGCGCCTCGCTTGATACCGGCGCCGACGCCATCATCGTTTCAAACCATGGCGGTCGCCAGCTCGATGGCGCGCATTCCTCGATCGCCATGCTGCCGAAGATCGTCGATGCTGTCGGCGACAGGGTCGAGGTACACATGGATGGCGGCATCCGCTCCGGTCAGGATGTGCTGAAAGCCGTGGCGCTGGGCGCCAAGGGGACCTATATCGGCAGACCCTTCCTCTATGGCCTCGGTGCGGATGGCAAGCGGGGCGTGACCACGGCGCTGGAGATCATTCGCAAGGAGATGGATGTCAGCATGGCGCTTTGCGGCAAGCGGCTGATCACCGATGTGGATCGCAGCATTCTGGCGTGATGGTCAGAAGGCAGAACTTCCAGCATCGCAACCACAGCTCGCAGACCTCTCTACCGTCATGCCGGACTAGATCCGGCATCCAGCCGTGGCGCGTCTGTGCCGCGAAAGAGTCTCTCGCGGTCGGGTTAGCCTTCGCGCTAGACCACCCAGCCTCAATGGCCCACCGTCTTCGAAAACACATTCACGATCACCACCCCGGTGATGATGAAACCAAGGCCCACGACGGCGGCGAAATCCAGTGTCTGGCGGAAGACGACATAGCCGATGCCCGAAATCAGAACGATGCCGAGCCCGCTCCAGATGGCGTAGGCCACCCCCACCGGCAGCGCCCGCAGGGTAAATGACAGCAGATAAAAGGCCGCGCCATAAAACAGCGCCATCAACACGGTTGGCAAAAGCCGCGTGAATTGCTGCGATTGCTGCAGAAAGGAGGTCGCGATGACTTCGCAGATAATGGCGGCGACAAGCGCTCCATAGGTCAAGACAGCTGCATTCATCCCCCTGCATCCTTCTTTGTCTGCGCGATCATCCGCGCTTTGAGAGCCGCCCTGTCGCCACCTGCCCTGCCGTCGTCGGCCAGAAGATCGGCGAACCAGATGCCGTCAGCGGCAAGCCGCACCAGCTCCAGTACCACCCCATCATCCGTTTCCTTATGACGGGCAAGCCGCCCCTCGATCCAGCTGTTCCACATGCGCCGAAGCGATGGTTCGCCCACCATGGAAACCGAGATCGCTGCCCACTGCCTGCCCGAATCCCTGCCCCGATCCGAGAAAACCGCATTCACATAGGCTCTCGTGAACCGCCCGAAAGCTTCACAATCCTGTGAGATGAGCTCGTCAATTTCCAAGTCCAAAGCCGCCAGGAGGTCCGCCATGACCGCTTCCAGCAGCGCCTGCTTGGAAGGGAAATGATGGAACAACCCGCCTTTCGTCACCCCTGCCGCATCTGCCACCGCCTGCACCGAGAGCGCCGCAACGCCCTGTTCAGCAGCAAGTCTGGCCGCACAATCAAGAAGATTGCGGCGTACGAGTTCGGGTTGCTTCTTGCGTTCATGTGCATTTGTCATGAAAGGCAACATACCGGATGGTTGGTATCTTTACAAGGAAATTGTAGGGCCGTCTGTCGGGTTGAAATTCATACTTAATTAAGCATGAAAGCGATCTCTAAAGTTTTAGCGGTTTTGTTGCCGGAAAGTGTCAGTAAATATTCGCCCGTTGCGGCGATCGGATGAAAAGGGGCGGATTATGTCGGGAATGATCAAACGGGGAATGGCGGGTGCCTGGGTTTTCGCACTCACCTTCTTTTGCGCGATCCTCTCATTGCAGGCGTCGCCTGCGCAGGCGGGTTATGCCCATTTCGTCATGGATGCGAACACCGGCAAGGTTCTCGCCGCCCGCAATGCCGACGTGCTCAACCATCCCGCCTCGCTCACCAAGATGATGACGCTCTACCTCACCTTCGAAGCGCTGCATGCCGGCAAACTCCGCTGGGACCAGAAGATAACCATGTCCAAGAACGGTGCATCGGTCATTCCTTCGAAGCTCTATGTGCGCCAGGGCCAGACCTTCACCGTCCGCGAAGCGGTCTATGGCATGATCGTCAAATCCGCCAATGACATGGCCGAAGGTATGGGCGACCATCTCGGCGGCTCCGAGGCGCGCTTTGCGGAGATGATGACCCGCAAGGCCCGCCAACTCGGCATGACCAAAACGGTATTCCGCAACGCGTCCGGCCTGCCCAACAAGTCGCAGGTGACAACCGCACGTGACATGGCAAAGCTCGGTCTTGCGTTGCAACGGGATTTCCCCAAAGAATACAGCCTCTTCGCCACGCAATCCTTCAATTTTCGTGGAAAGCGCATCCGCGGCCACAACAACCTGATGTATCGTTATCAGGGAATGGACGGCATCAAGACCGGCTATACCAACGCCTCCGGCTTCAACCTCGTCAGCGCTGTCAACCACAATGGCCGCCGCGTCGTTGGCGTCGTGCTGGGCGGCAAGACTGCGCGCAGCCGCGACGCCCAGATGGCGGCCCTTCTCGACAAGGCCGTGC
>NZ_JBQYSN010000135.1:0-9534 GCF_052686535.1 Agrobacterium sp. DKPNP3
GTCGATACATATTTCACGAGATAGTCCCCTGTCCTAACCTGTCCGTCGCCGATCGCCGGCATCTTTCCAGCAGCGTCTCACCGAAATGAGGCGATTGGGGAGGTAATGAAGGGCTTTTTTGAAAATTCAAGCAAAACCGAACATGCCAATCGATTTTTTCCGGCGTCGCTGCTATAGACCATCGCCAACCTGCGTGAAAGGTCAATAAACAGCGTCTGCGGTTCGGTTCCGGGACAATGGAGAGGGAATTAGAAGAGTGTCAGGGAATTTCTTGCGTTTGTCCGCTGCGATGTCGCTTCTGGCCGTTGTTGCCGGTTGCAATTCCTCCAACCCGTCGGACTCGCTCGCCGTCAATCCGCCGGCCGCGCAGGCAAATGCCGTTACGCCGGTCGTGCAGGCCAACTGCCCGACGGTCACCATTCTCGACGCGACTGCCGTCCACCGCGTTTATGCCGGCGGCGCGAAGGACGACCCGCAGAAGCTCGCCTATCAGGTCTCGCTGTCAGACACGACGCGCTCCTGCACCGCCAATGAATCGACGCTCACCGTCAATGTGCTCGCCCAGGGCCGCCTCGTTCCCGGCCCGATGGCCAAGCCGGGCCGCGTGACCGTGCCGATTCGCGTGACGGTGAAGGATGGCGATGGTGAGATTTTCAGCGAAACGACCAATTACGCCATCGATGTCGCGGCAGGTGGCGCGGGCACCCAGTTCATCTTCAACAACGACCACGTCGCCATTCCCAATGCCCCGGGCGGCGCACCGAGGTCCGTCAGCGTCTATGTCGGCTTTGCCGAGCAAGGTGCGAAGGCCAAGACCAAGCGTCGTACATGAGGTAGAAACCGGAGGCTGCTTTGTGGTCTCCGGTCAGATCGCGGATAAAGCGCTCCTAACGCGCGACGTCATCCTCGGGCTTATCCCGAGGATCCAACCACGTATCGTAAAATCAAACGGTTGAAGACGCTCGGGACAGGCCAGAGCAAGACATAGTGGCGTTTGTGACAAAGCCGGGAATTAAAAAGCGCCTTCCCACTCCGCCATCGCTGCAATCACGGCGGGCAGATCCTGCATGCGCGAAATCACGGTTTCGGCGCCCGCATCGGTCAGCCGGTCGGCGTGGCTCGGATAGGTGTGGGATGCGCCGGTAAAGCCGATCACGCGCATGCCGGCCGCTTTTGCGCCATGGATGCCGTGCACGGAATCTTCGACCACCACCACGCGGTCGGGCGAGACGCCGAATTGTGCTGCGCCATGCAGGAAAATATCGGGCTTCGGCTTCACGCGGTCGGCACCGAGGTCCTTGGCGGAATAGATATGCGGTGCGAAGTAGGGCTTCAGGCCCACTTTCGTGAGCATCATATCGAGGCGGTGGCTGGAAGAGTTCGAGCAAATGCAGCGCGGCGTCGTCAGGCGCGACAGCGCGAACTTCACGCCCTCGATGATCTTCACGTCGCGCTCCAGCCGCATGTCGAGGAGCTTTTCCGATTTGTCGAGCAGCGAGGCTGAGAGCGGAATGCTGGCTTCGCTTTCCACCTGTAGAAGAATGTTCTTCCATGTCATGCCGGCGAAACGCTCGCCCATTTCTTCCACTGAGATCGGATAACCCGCCTCCGTCAGAAGGCGGGATTCCACCTGCGCCGCGATGATTTCGGAATCGACCAGAACGCCGTCGCAGTCGAAAATAATGAGGTCGAAGCCGCTCATGGGGCGCTCCCTGTATCGAATTTGCCTGGAGGAAGTGATGGCGGGCTTTTAGACCAAGTCCGCTTCAAGCTCAACCGGCTCACCCGCAAGGGTCGGTCCCATCAGGCTCATAGCTTGATAGAGTAGAGGATCGGCGGCGGTGGGAGCGTACATTAGCTTGAGCGGGCTAAAAAATGCTACACAGCGCCGCGCCATATGCGATATGGGGTGGTATGCCCAAGCCAGAGAAAACGACGCCTGAAGACACTATCGCCGCACGCATCAGCCGCACGCTTGCCGACCGTATCGTGCGCGGCGAGCTGTCGCCCGGCGAACGCCTGAGGCAGGACCACATCGCCGCCGAATTCGGCGCGTCGCATGTGCCCGTGCGCGAGGCCTTCCGCCGCCTTGAAGCCCAGGGGCTGGCGGCAAGTATCCCGCGGCGTGGAGTGAGGGTGGCTGATTTCGGGCTCGAGGATGTGCGCGAGGTGGCCGAAATGCGTGCTGCTCTTGAGGTTCTCGCTCTGCGCCACGCCATCCCCAATATGACACCAGCCATTCTTGACCAAGCGGAGGCCGCGACGCTCGAAGGTGACAGCGCCGTCGATGTGCAACATTGGGAAGAGGCCAATCGCCGTTTCCACCGCCTCATCACCGCGCCCTGCAACATGCCGCGCCTGATGGAAGCGATCGACGGCCTCCATGCAGCCAGCGCCCGCTTCCTGTTTTCCGCCTGGCGGGCCGGCTGGGAACGCCGCACCGATACCGACCATCGCGCCATCATTGACGCGTTGCGCGGCGGCCGGGGCGAGGAGGCGGTGCGCATTCTCGACGGACATGTGCAATGGATCGGCCGCAAGGCCATCCGCACCTCGTCCGGTTCGGTGCGCGACGCCTTCGCCATCGTTGGATAGGGCGGGCTGTGACAGTCCGCCTGCGGCCCCATCATCTCCTGTGCATGCTGACCTATGTTGGAAAAGGCTACACGTCCGGTTTTGTCGAAAATTACGATGGCGTGGCCGCGCGATTGAATGCGGGCGAGGATGTCGAACTGGTGGATGGTCCCGACGATATCTGCGAAGGCTTGCTCTGCGAAAGCCATGCGCATTGTTTTAATCACGGCGTGGTGCAACGGGATGAAACCGCCCGCCAGTCCGTTTCGGCCTTCCTGGGCGAGCCTCTCCCTGCCGGCAAGCGATTGCCGGCCACACCTGATTTTCTTGGCAGGATGCGTCTGGCCTTTGCATCAGCTGATATCAGGCAGGCCTGTCGCGGCTGCCAGTGGATCAGGCTCTGTGACCGCATCGCCGCCTCCGGCTTCGGCGGCGTGAAGATCAGTCCGCCGCCAGACGGCGGCAGGGCTGAACCGCTGGCGCCTATTCCACCACGGTCGTCTCGGTTCTCTCGGCGGCCTTGACGGTGACCGTCATCTCCTTCGGGTCGCGGCCGGACTTCTTGTCGTAGCTCACCTTGACCGCATAATCGCCGGGGTGCAGCGTCTCCTGATGTTTCGTGCCGTATCGACCCGAAATCTCCTTCTGTGTGCCCTGAAGGTCTTTGGTGGTTTCGACGATATCGATCCGTTCGGCGCCAGGAGCGTTGATGGCAAGAACGCCTGCATCGAGATTGAGTGTGACTTCCGTGCGCTCGCCGGCCTCGACGGTAAAGGCCTTGTCGACCATCACCTTGCCGAGACGGGCGTGCATGACGAAGTCGCCCGCAGGCATCTCCATCATTTTGCCCGTGCCGTAGGTGCCGTTGATGGTCTGGCGGGTGCCATCCAGCGTCTGTTCGGCCGACATGGCTTCAAACCTGATATCGTCGGTCTCCACCGCGCGGCCGCCCTCGGCATAAACCGCCTTGGCAACCACTACGCCGCTCGGGATGATGACATCATGGCTGATCCTGTCGCCCGCCTTGACGGATAATGTTTCCTGCGCTTTCGCCGGGCCGATGCTGCCGGTCAGGACGATCTCGCCTGCCGGGACAAAAACGCTGTTGCGGCCATAGACGCTGTCTTTGAAGTCGTCCTTGGTGATTTCCGTTTTCGCCTGCGTTTCGACGTCGCCATCGGGTTTCCGTTTCGGCACGACCGTCAACTCGGCGGCGTCGAAATTCACTTTTGGCCTCGCCACGCTGCCGTCCTTCACTTCAAACGGCACTTCGCGGGTGACATTGCCAAGTGCGGCAACGCCGACATATTTGCCCGCCGGCAGCTTTGCCTCAAAGGTGGCGTCGTAGGATCCGCCAGCGTTGACGTCGGTGCGCACGCCGGTGCGGTCGGCCTTGTAGAAATCCCAGCGCACCTTGTCGGTGTTGCCAAGTGAAGGGCCGCCATCTGCAAGCACCGCATCGGTGACGACGTTATATTGGGGGCTCGGCTCCTGCGCAAAGAGGGGGGACGCCTGCATGGCCGTCCACGCGACGCCAAGCGCAAGTCCATTCAACAACCCGGCCGTTTTTTTTCTGGATCCCATGGCACCCACCCCCATCGACTGACAACTGTCACCACCCGCAAACGTCTGCGGCGGTCTAACCCATTGTGCACAACGTTTTAGGTACCATCGGGTTCCCGTCGCTGCCCCGCCAAAAGCCGGCCGCCTTCCGCCACCTGCCATTTATTTCGCATTTTCCGTGACTTGTTCAGGCTTTGATAACCATCTTCGGTAACCATAAGCGTCAGTAAAGAGTAAGCGTATGGAGCGAGTACCAATGGCAGCAGTTTTTCCGCTGGCCGATTTTCGGCGTGCCGGTTTTGATCGTGCGGGCGAGAGTGACGCCTGGAAAGACAGCATCATCAAGGGTGATTGTGTCGCTGCCTTGGATGCCCTCCCGAGCCAGTCGGTGGACGCGATTTTCGCCGATCCGCCGTATAACCTTCAGCTTGGCGGCACGCTGCACCGGCCCGATCAGTCGCTGGTCGACGCCGTCGATGACGAATGGGACCAGTTTGCCTCTTTCGAGGCCTACGATGCCTTCACCCGCGCATGGCTGCTCGCCTGCCGCCGCGTGCTGAAGCCGAACGGCACCATCTGGGTCATCGGCTCCTATCACAATATCTTCCGCGTTGGCGCCATGCTCCAGAACCTCGATTTCTGGATCCTGAACGACATTGTCTGGCGCAAGACCAATCCCATGCCCAACTTCAAGGGCCGTCGTTTCCAGAACGCGCATGAGACGATGATCTGGGCTAGCCGCGATCCGAAAGCCAAGAACTACACCTTCAACTACGATGCGTTGAAGGCCTCCAATGATGACGTCCAGATGCGCTCCGACTGGCTGTTCCCCATCTGCAGCGGCCATGAACGCCTGAAGGGCGAGGACGGCAAGAAGGTGCATCCGACGCAGAAGCCGGAAGCGCTGCTTGCCCGCATCATCATGGCCTCCACCAAGCCGGGCGATGTCGTGCTCGACCCGTTCTTCGGCTCCGGCACCACGGGCGCTGTCGCAAAACGCCTCGGCCGCCACTTCGTCGGCATTGAGCGCGAGCAGGATTATATCGATGCGGCGTCGGCACGCATCGCCGCCGTCGAGCCGCTCGGCAAAGCCGAACTGACGGTCATGACCGGCAAGAAGGCGGAGCCCCGGGTAGCCTTCAACACCTTGGTAGAAAGCGGCCTCGTGCGCCCTGGACAGGTGCTGACGGACGCAAAGCGCCGTTATAGCGCCATTATTCGTGCGGATGGTACGCTCGCATCCGCCGGAACCGCCGGCTCCATCCACCGCCTCGGCGCGAAGGTGCAGGGTCTCGACGCATGCAACGGATGGACGTTCTGGCACTTCGAAGACGGCGACGCGCTGAAGCCGATCGATGATCTCAGGGCCATCATCCGCAGTGAAATGGCAAAGGCCGAATAGTCGAAAGCCCAAAAGGCCGAAGACGGACGATCCACCGCCCGCCCTTGTCAGCATACGTCTCCACCCGGTTTAGTACCTTCAGTCCCGGATGGAGAACGACCAACGCCCGGCACATCAGTGTCGGGCGTTGGTATTTTCGAATATAAAATTTTAGCTAGACAAGTTTCGCGCAAGAGACGACAACTACTGTACTAGTCAAAGCAGTGGTTGTGAAAATCCGGTCTGGACAACTCACAAAAACATTGCGTCCAATGCCGCTTGCGGCAGGACTGGCGCAGGCCGGAGACCGCCATTTCCGCCTGCGCCAATTTCTTTTCCCGATCTATCGACGATTAAATTTCTACCCCAAACGCCCGCAAATCCTGCTTCAGCTTTTCCGCGCCGGTAAAATGCACCGCCTGCCAGCCGGCGGCCTGGGCGCCTTCGACATTGGCGAGCGTATCGTCGATGAAGAGACTGGTGGCCGGATTGAGGCCGAATTCTTTCGCGTGAAGATCATAGATCGCCACGTCAGGCTTCAAAAGCTTCACATCGCCGGAAACGGTGACGCCGCGCGGCAGCGTGAGGAAGGGGAACATCTTCTGCGCCTCGCGAAACGTGTCGGAAGCGAAGTTGGTGAGCATCGTCACGTCATGGCCGCTGTCGATCAGGCCTGTCATGATCGCGACGCTGTCGTCGTAGGAATGCGAGACCATCTCGTGCCAGAATTTGCGGAAGGAGCGGATGTGCTCTTCCCGGTCCGGGAATTTCTCCACGAGCAAAGCTTCAGCATCCTCCCAGCGGCGGCCGCGATCCTGTTCGAGGTTCCAGTCGTGGGTGCAGACATTCTCGAAAAACCATTGGCGCTCATCGGCATCGGGAATGAGGCGGCTATAGGGAATATGCGGATCGTAATGGATCAGCACCTTGCCGATGTCGAATACGATATGGTCAATCTTGGTCATCGAAATTTCCTGCTTTCATTGAATGCGGATGGAATAGCCTGCGCGATGACTTTTTTCATCACCGTTGGCAGCGCCTGCGCGTCAAGATTTGTAACCGGCTCCCACCATCCGTCATCCGGGCCGGTTTGAAGGTTATCCGGCACCTGCGCGCGATAGACTGTCAGCCGCAGTTCGAAATGGGTGAAGACATGCACGATCACGCCCGCCGCCTGCCACTCCGCTGAAAAAGGCGCGTGATTTTGATCCGTGCCGCCGTCGAGACGGGCGGTCCAAGCCGTTGTCGGCACCTCCGTCATTCCGCCGAGAAGGCCGCTGTCGATTCGCCGCCGCAGCAGGATTTCACCCTCTGCATTGACGGCCACGAAGGCAGCGCCCAGCCGCACGGGTTTTGCCTTTTTCGCGGCTTTCACCGGAAACCGCTCCGGCTCGTCCTCCGCAAGCGCCAGACAGATGCCGTTGAACGGACAGAGCGCGCAGGCCGGCCGCTTCGGCGTGCAGATCGTTGCGCCAAGGTCCATCATCGCCTGGGCAAAATCCCCCGGTCGGTCGGCGGGCGTCAGTTCCGCCACCTTCGCTTTCATTGCAGGCTTGGAGCCGGGCAGGGGCGCATCGATGGCGAAGAGGCGGGAAATGACGCGCTCGACATTGCCATCCATCACGGCCGCCTGACGATTGAATGCGATGGCAGCGACGGCGGCGGACGTATAGTCGCCGATACCGGGCAATTGCTTCAGCCCCTCTTCCGTATCGGGAAACATGCCGCCATGCTCATTCGCCACGGCTTCCGCGCATTTCTTCAGGTTGCGGGCGCGGGCGTAATAACCCAGCCCCGCCCAGGCGGCCATAACGTCTTCGACAGGTGCCGCTGCCAGATCGTTGACGCTTGGCCACGCCGCGAGAAACTTGAGGAAATAGGGCTTTACTGCCTGCACCGTCGTCTGCTGCAGCATCACTTCCGAAAGCCAGACATGATAGGGATCGGCGCGTTTTCCCTTCGCTGCCATGGCCGGGGAAGTGCGCCAGGGCAATTCGCGATGATGCCGGTCGTACCATGCGAGCAGCATCTGCGCATAAGACGACGGGGCGGTTTTTTGAAGCATGGTTTGCCGTTTCTGTTCGGTTTGGCCTATAGTTGGGACATCCGTAGCGGGCGATCAAGAAAATGTGGATCGCCCCCTCCAAAATCGCGAGTGAAACATGCGTTATCCCCAGAGCGGTGCCGGCAAGAAAAAGGGCGTCGTCCAGATCGCCGAAGTCGCCAATGGCATCATGGACCCGGTCCTGTCGAAACGCGCCGGCATCAACACCGCGCTGCTCGGCTCCTGGGACGAGATCGCCGGTGACGACTTTGCCGATTGCACGCGGCCCGAAAAGATTACCTGGCCGCGCCGCGACGAGGGGCCGGATCGCGGCGGTTATCAGCCCGGCGTGCTGACGATCGCCTGCGAAGGCGCGCGCGCCCTGTTTCTCACCCATGCACAGGGCGAACTGATTGCCCGCATCAACGGCTTTTTCGGTTTCCCGGCGGTGCGCCAGATCAGGATCGTGCAGAAACCGGTGTCGCAGGCCATCACCCGCCGACGCAAACCGCAGCCCCTGCGCGGCGATGCGGCAAAACGTCTCGATGACATGATGAACGGCATCGAGAGCGAGGCATTGCGCAAGGCGGTGGAACGGCTTGGCACGGCGGTCTTGCAGAAGAAGCCAGGGCGCAAAACGATTTGATGAAGGCGCCGTCCTTGACTGGTCACAATTCTTTGACAAGAAGAGTTCAGAACCCCGCTTGTGATGAACCGGCCGTCGCTATATCGGAATCAACAGACAATCGAGTCTATTACCAACAGGTGCTTTCATGCATTTTCCCGAACTGACCATTTCCCGTCGCAGCCTTCTCGGCGGCGTTGCTCTTGCCGCCATCGCCACGGCCCTGCCGTTTGCCTTCACGCCCGGTATTGCCCAGGCGCAGGAATTGCCTGAATCCACCGGTGATGTGGACATGGCTGCTGTCATGAAGCCCGGCCCGCTGCCGGAAGCAGCGCTCGGCGACGCCAACGCACCCGTCAAGATCGTCGAATATATGTCGATGACCTGCCCGCACTGCGCCAACTTCCACAACAAGACCTTTGAAGAAATCAAGAAGAAGTACATCGATACCGGCAAGGTCTATTTCGTGCTGCGCGAATTCCCGTTCGATCCGCGCGCCGCTGCCGCCTTCATGCTGGCGCGCTGCGCACCGGAAGGTCAGTATTTCCCCTTCGTTTCCATGCTGTTCAAGCAGCAGCAGAGCTGGGCAACCGCGCAGGATGCGCGTGCCGCCCTGCTGCAAATGTCGAAAATGGCCGGTTTCTCACAGGAGTCTTTCGAGGCCTGCTTGACGAACCAGAAACTTCTGGATGATGTGAACGCCACCATGCAACGCGGTGCGACGGAATTCGGCGTCAACTCCACGCCGACTTTCATCATCAACGGCAAGAAATACGCAGGAGACATGTCGGTTGAAACCATGTCGGCTGTCATCGACAAGCTGCTCTGATCACCGAAGCCTTCAGAAAGCGGGCGGCGGATATTTCCGCACGCCCGTTTTTTATTGCCGTTACTCCACCTGGAGCGTGGCGGCATGAAGTTCAACAAGCTCCGTCTCGTCGGTTTCAAGTCCTTCGTTGAACCTTCCGAATTTATCATCGAGCCGGGTCTGACCGGCGTCGTCGGCCCGAACGGCTGCGGCAAGTCCAACCTCGTCGAAGCGCTGCGCTGGGTGATGGGCGAGAATTCCTACAAGAACATGCGCGCCTCCGGCATGGATGACGTCATCTTCTCCGGTTCCGGCAACCGTCCCGCCCGTAACACCGCCGAGGTCGGCCTCTATCTCGACAATTCCGACCGCACCGCGCCCGCCGCCTTCAACGACGCCGATGAAATTCAGGTAACGCGCCGCATCGAGCGCGAAAATGGCTCCGTCTACCGCATCAACGGCAAGGAAGCGCGTGCCAAGGATGTGCAGCTTCTGTTTGCAGATGCCTCCACCGGCGCGCGCTCGCCCTCGATGGTCGG
>NZ_JBQYSN010000136.1:0-9371 GCF_052686535.1 Agrobacterium sp. DKPNP3
GCTGTGTCTGCCTTGCGGGTTCTTCCGGGATCGAGACGGAAGCGGTCGCCGCCTGCTGCGGCAGAGATGCCCGGCGCTCCTGCTGGATAATGGCTTCGCCCTTTTTTGCTTCGCTCTCCTGGCGCGGCAGCGCCTTCAATTCCGGCTCCTGCACATCCCTGACAATCGGAATGGCGCCAATGCCGCTCTCGATCACGATATCCGTCGGGCCGCCGATCATCACCAGATGTTCCACATTGTCGCGTCGCACCAGCACCAGACGGCGTCGCGCATCGACGGCCGTTGCGTCGAGAACCTGCAGGCGCGGCTGACGGTTGCGGCCGCCCCGGATGAACGGGGCCGAACCGCTGCGGCGGCGAATGAGCCAGAGCACGATCGCCAGAATGAGCAAGGCCACGCCAACACCGACCACGGCGACAATGAGATTGTTTCCATAGGTGCCGATAAAATCATCCATCATGGACATCATCCCTTCAGACTTTTTTCGAGCAATTAATATTGCCGCGGTTCTCATAATGTGAACGTCGAGCAGGAAAAGACGATTTTTTAAGGGAAGATACAAGCTTTCTTCTCGCCGCCCCACAGTTTAGTCAATCCAGCCGAATACCCGCCACGAAAGCGCCACATCCTGGCTTTCAATGCTCAGCGACACCGAAGGTTGCAATTTCAAGCCCAAGGGTCTGCCAATTGTTTGCTGTGTTGCTCCATAATCGATTTCCTAGGATTTATTCGACACTCGCCCTGGCCTTCGTTCTCGTAGGGCCATCGACTGTGAGGGCAGAGGACGATAGTGCCCAAACGTCAAAGACGATGAAGCAATTCGTACAGGAAAACCCCTCCTGTATCGATTTCACCGATGGTTGCTCGGTCTGCACTGTCTCGCAGGGAGAAATTTCCTGCTCTGCGCCGCGGATTCAGTGCCAGATCAAGCCGCTCGTGTGTACGAAGCCGTAAATTCACCGGTTTTTCAGGCGGATCAGGTGTTTTCGCTGTGCGTTTTTAGGCCTTTGTGTCCTGGCGGAGCTTTTTGCAGGTCTAGCGAGTTGCTACAAGAAATTCTGCTGCCCGATTCCGTCGAGGAATAAGGCCGACCGAATGACGACCTGCACGACTGCGAGGCCAAGATGACACGGGTGCGCGAGACAAGCGACAACGACCTTCCGCTGGTGGACAGGCGCGCCCGTTCCGGCACGGTGCTGCGTATTCTGCTTCTCGCTGTCGTCCTGATCGCTGCTGCGGCCGCTTTCGTCTACTTCAAGGATTCGCTGGAAAACGAAATCGTGCTCGGCATTCTTGGTGTGCTGGCCATGATGGGCATTTTCTTTCTGGTGTCGTCGATCATCGGCTTCATCGAAGTCATGCCGCAGTCGCAGTCAGATGGCCTTGCGCGCCGGTTCCTCTCCGCCCACCCCGAAGGCACGCTGATCACCGATGCCAAGGGGCATATGGTCTACGCCAATGCCACCTATTGCCGGATGAGCGGCACCACCAAGGCAAGCGACATACAGAGCCTCGAGACACTGTTGTCGCGCAGTCGCGAATCGACGGAGGCCCTTTACCGGCTGATCAACGTTCTGCGCGAAGGCCGCGACGGCTACGAAGAGTTCCGGTTGCTGAAGCCGCTGGGGGAGGATTCCAATCAGGGTCCACATTGGTACCGGTTGAAGGGCCGCGTGCTGAAAGATGCGGGCGGCGAGGGGCTGCACGTTTTCCAGATCGCCGATATTACCCCTGAGCGCGAGGATCAGGAGCGCTTTTTCCGGGAGTTGCAGAACGCCATCGATTATCTCGACCACGCACCGGCCGGGTTCTTTTCCGCGGGACGCAAGGGCGAGATCGTTTACCTCAATGCCACGCTCTCGGAATGGCTGGGCATTGATCTTGCACAGTTTTCGCCGGGCTCGATGACGATCTCCGACATCGTGGCCGGCGAAGGCATGGCCCTCATCGAATCCGTTCATCCGCAGGGTGCTGCCAAGCGCACCGAAATTCTCGACCTCGACATGCGTCGCGTCAATGGCCAGAGCATGCCCGCGCGCCTCGTGCATCAGGTCACCGCCAAGGATGGAGCCCCGGGCGAGAGCCGGACGATCGTGCTGATGCGGCCCAAGGGACAGGAGGATACCGAATCCTCGTCCGCCATGCGCTTCACACGCTTTTTCAACAATACACCGATGGCAATCGCCTCACTCGATGGGGAAGGCCGAATCCTGCGCATCAATGCGCCTTTCCTCAAGCTGTTTTCCGGCGTCGTCGGGCGTGACGATATCGACCGCGGCGTCGCGCTTGAAACTGTTCTACATGACAATGAGAAGCCGCGGCTGGAGCAGGCGCTCGCCGAAGCCAAGGATCGCCAGGGCGATATCGCGCCCTTCGATTCCCGCCATCCAAGCGATGAGACGAGGCATTTCCGATTCTACGTCAACGCCGTCATCGATCAGGACGACGAGGCGCCGGAAGAGGTGGCAATCGTCTACGCCATTGAGGTGACTGAGCAGAAGGCGCTCGAAACCCAGATGGCGCAGACGCAGAAGATGAATGCGGTGGGCACGCTCGCGGGCGGCATCGCCCACGACTTCAACAACGTGCTCACCGCGATCCTGCTGTCGTCGGACCATCTGCTGCTGCAGGCGCGTCCGGCCGATCCGAGCTTTGCCGATCTCATGGAGATCAAGCGCAATGCCAACCGCGCCGCCGTGCTGGTACGCCAGCTTCTGGCATTCTCGCGCAAGCAGACCATGCGCCCGGCAATCCTCAACCTGACCGACGTCATCGGCGATTTGCGGATGTTGGTGGACAGGCTGATTTCCGGCACCAATGTCAAGCTGGAGGTCGATTACGGCCGGGATCTGTGGCCGGTGAAGACAGACCTGTCGCAGTTCGAGCAGGTGCTCATCAATCTCTGTGTCAATGCGCGCGACGCCATGCCCGATGGCGGCAAGATCACCATCAGGACGCGCAATGTCGACGCAAAAGAGATCGGTGCGCTCGGCCGTCCCGAATTCCCGGCCGAAGACATGGTGATGGTGGAAGTTGCCGATAACGGGACGGGCATCCCGCCGGAGATCATGGACAAGATCTTCGAACCCTTCTTCACCACCAAGGAAGTGGGCAAGGGCACGGGCCTCGGCTTGTCGATGGTCTATGGCATTGTCAAGCAGTCGGGCGGCTACATCTATCCCGAATCGGAAGTTGGCAAGGGAACGGCCTTCCGCATCTACCTGCCACGCCATGTTGTCGAGGCCGTTCAGGTGAGCGGCCAGCAAGTGGGTGAGGCCGCACTCGCGCCTGTCGTGGCGGCGGAACCCGCAAAGGAAGAACCGCTCGACCTCACCGGCAAATCCGCCGTCGTGCTTCTCGTCGAAGACGAGGAGGCGGTGCGGCGCGGCGGCAAGCGCATGCTGGAAACGCGCGGCTACACCGTGCACGAGGCAGGCTCCGGCACAGAGGCGCTGGAGGTGATGGAGGAACTGGAAGGCAAGGTTGATATTGTCGTCTCAGACGTTGTCATGCCGGAAATGGATGGCCCGTCGCTTCTGAGAGAGCTGCGCAAGTCCTACCCGGATCTGAAATTCATCTTCGTATCCGGTTACGCCGAAGATGCTTTTGCCAAAAACCTGCCGGCAGACGCCAAGTTCGGTTTCCTGCCGAAACCCTTCTCGCTGAAGCAACTCGCCATCGCCGTTCGCGAGATGCTGGACGACAAGGAGTAGGGAGCACGGGCGGCGCAGATTCGTCTGTCCTGTCGTCGCTCTACCGCGTCAACCCACTGCAGAAATGCCTGCCGACACCAAGGCTGGGCGTCGTGCCTTGCCCGGGCTGGGCTCTATCCGCACTTTTCATGATGTTTCGCCGCTTCGCAAACGCAATAGTGATTGCACGCTAGCGCAAGGGGCTTAAAATCGCATTTTAACGACCTAGATATGGAGAGGCGAAGTTCTCCCTCCTGGCAATCAGCTGTCGGTTTGAGAACAGTTTGGAGAATGATGAAAGATGATCGCTAAGCCGATCTACATGCAGGGCGAGGGCGAAGGGGAAGACGGGGGCGGTACCAACCGCGGAACGTCTGTTATCACCCGCGTTAAGCCGAAGACGAAAAGACCGAATTTGTACCGTGTTCTTTTACTGAATGACGACTACACTCCCATGGAATTCGTTATTCATATTCTGGAGCGTTTCTTCCAGAAGGATCGCGAAGCGGCAACGCGCATCATGCTGCACGTGCACCAGCACGGCGTCGGCGAATGCGGGGTGTTTACATATGAGGTCGCAGAGACGAAAGTAAGCCAGGTCATGGATTTCGCCCGACAGCACCAGCATCCGCTGCAGTGCGTCATGGAAAAGAAATGAGGATCGCAACGTGCCAACTTTTTCCCCGAGTCTCGAGAAGGCGCTGCACCAGGCACTGACCTTTGCAAATGAGCGTCACCACGAATATGCGACGCTCGAACATCTCCTTCTGGCGCTGATCGACGACGCGGATGCCGCAGCCGTCATGGGTGCCTGCAATGTCGATCTTGATGCGCTTCGCAAGACTGTCAACGATTATGTTGACAATGAACTGACCAACCTTGTCACCGGTTACGACGAGGATTCCAAACCGACATCCGGCTTCCAGCGCGTCATTCAGCGCGCCGTGATCCATGTTCAGTCGTCGGGCCGTGAGGAAGTGACCGGCGCGAACGTGCTTGTGGCAATCTTTGCCGAGCGCGAAAGCCATGCGGCCTATTTCCTGCAGGAGCAGGAAATGACCCGTTACGACGCGGTCAACTACATCTCCCACGGCATTGGCAAGCGCCCCGGCACGTCTCAGACGCGCACGCCGCGTGGCGCCGACGAACCGGAAAGCGAAAACAAGCCGAACCGGAGTAATCCGGAAGAGGACGGATCGTCCGCCAAGAAGCAGCAGGATGCGCTGAAGGCTTATTGCGTCAACCTCAACGAGAAAGCCAAGAATGGCAAGATCGATCCGTTGATCGGTCGTCATGACGAGGTCAACCGCACCATCCAGATCCTCTGCCGCCGCTCCAAGAACAACCCGCTTTATGTGGGTGATCCGGGTGTCGGCAAGACGGCGATTGCCGAGGGTCTCGCCAAGCGCATCGTCGAAGGCAAGGTGCCGGAGGCGCTCGCCAATGACACGATCTTCTCGCTCGACATGGGCACGCTGTTGGCCGGCACCCGTTATCGCGGTGATTTCGAGGAGCGTCTGAAGCAGGTCGTCAAGGAACTCGAAGAGTTTCCGGGCGCGGTTCTGTTTATCGATGAAATCCACACCGTCATCGGCGCGGGCGCGACTTCCGGCGGCGCGATGGATGCGTCTAACCTGCTGAAGCCTGCGCTTTCGTCGGGTGCAATCCGTTGCATCGGCTCGACCACCTATAAGGAATATCGCCAGTTCTTCGAAAAGGACCGCGCGCTGGTGCGTCGCTTCCAGAAGATCGACGTCAACGAGCCGTCGATCGATGATGCGATCGCGATCATGAAGGGCCTGAAGCCCTATTTCGAGGATTACCATCACCTCAGATATTCCAACGAGGCGATCAAGGCTGCCGTCGAGCTGTCGGCCCGCTATATTTCCGACCGCAAGTTGCCGGACAAGGCTATCGACGTGATCGACGAAACCGGTGCGGCGCAAATGCTGCTGCCTGTTTCCAAGCGCCGCAAGCTGATCACCGAACGGGAAATCGAAGCGACCATCGCGACGATGGCCCGTATTCCTGCCAAGACGGTTTCCAAGGATGACGAGATGGTTCTCGCCAACCTCGAAAAGGAACTGCGCTCGGTCGTTTACGGGCAGGACATCGCCATCGAGGCACTGGCTACGGCCATCAAGCTGGCCCGGGCGGGCTTGCGCGAACCGAACAAGCCGATCGGCTCCTATGTCTTCTCCGGCCCGACGGGCGTGGGCAAGACGGAAGTGGCCAAACAGCTTGCCGCTTCGCTCGGCGTCGAGATGCTGCGCTTCGACATGTCGGAGTACATGGAGCGTCATACCGTGTCGCGCCTGCTTGGTGCACCTCCCGGCTATGTCGGCTTCGATCAGGGCGGTCTCCTGACCGATGGCGTCGATCAGCATCCGCATTCCGTGGTGCTGCTGGACGAAATCGAAAAGGCGCATCCCGACATCTACAATATTCTGTTGCAGGTGATGGACCACGGCTCGCTGACCGACCATAACGGCAAGAAGATCGACTTCCGCAACGTCATCCTCATCATGACGACGAATGCCGGTGCCTCCGAAATGGCGAAGTCCGCCATCGGTTTCGGTTCTTCGCGCCGCACCGGTGAAGATGAAGAGGCGATCAACCGGCTGTTCACACCGGAGTTCCGCAACCGTCTGGATGCGATCATTCCGTTCTCGCCGCTGCCGACCGCCGTTATCCACAAGGTCGTGCAGAAGTTCGTCATGCAGCTGGAAACCCAGCTCTCCGAGCGCAACGTCACCTTCGATCTGCATGAAGATGCGATCTCCTGGCTGGCGGAGAAGGGTTACGACGAGAAGATGGGCGCTCGCCCGCTGTCTCGCGTGATCCAGGAGAACATCAAGAAGCCGCTCGCCAATGAAATCCTCTTTGGCAAGCTGAAGAAGGGCGGCGTCGTCAGCGTCACCGTTGGCAAGAAGGATGACGGTGCCGATGGACTCATACTCGAGGTTCTGCCGGAGACCGCACCTGTCAAGCCGCAGCCGGAAGCCGAGCTGAAGGCGGCGAAGTCCCCCGGCAAGGCAAAGTCGAAAACCTCCTCCAAGGCAGCCAAAGCCAAGGAAGAGGCGGATGTTCTCGTCGCCGAAGCCGATAAGTCCGACGACGCCGACAAGCCGCGGCGCAAGACCAATGCGGTACCCAAGGTGCCGAAGAAGAAGTAATCACGGTCTTTGATCGATAAACAGATGCCGGGCGAAAGCCCGGCATTTTTATGCATGAAGCCTGCCGCTCTTTCTGGCATTGAGGGCACAGTTTCATATTTCATCCAGTATGACGTTGCCCGACGCCACGGCGTTTTCAGACGACATGCACGAGTGGGTTTGCAATGCAAAATGCCGACAGTCACACCATCCCATTGCGCGGCTGGTTTTTCAGGGGAATGCGGGGCATTTTCTCGCTGCCTTCGCTTATTCTCATGACATCCTTCGTCGGTTTCAGCGCTTTTGCAATGGAATCGGGCGTGGCCCGCGGCGAGGCCGTCTTCATGACGCTGTTCATCTGGGCATTGCCCGCCAAGATGATCCTGATCGGCTCCATGGTTGGCGGTGCCAATCTCGCTGCGTGCTTTCTGGCGGTGACTTTGTCATCTGTCCGCATGATGCCGATGGTTGCCTCCATCGTTCCCGAGATGCGCGGCGCAAAGACGCCGACCTGGATCTTGCTGTTTCTCTCCCACTTCGTTGCGATCACAGCCTGGGTCTTCGCGACGCAGAACCTCTCGAAGGTGCCCCGTGAGGGCCGCGCTGCTTGGTTTGCCGGTTTCGGTATCACGCTCACCGTGGTCAATGCGATTATCGTAGGCCTTTGCTACGGTGTCGTCGCCGCGTTTCCGCCGCTGGTTGCTGGTGTGCTGTTCTTCCTGACGCCCGTCTATTTTATCGCGTCCATCTGGGCCTCGGCGCGTCACTCGGTCGTCAATGTTGCCTTTGTCATCGGCGTTATCGCCGGTCCCGCCTTTGCTGTGATCGCCCCGGAATTCGACATTCTCTACGCCGGCATCGGCGGCGGAACATTGGCCTATGTGATCGACCGTCTCGTTTTCCGCCGCAAGATCAAACCGACGTCGCCGGAAGGGGAACCATGATGACTGACCATTGGTGGGCACCCTACCTTTTCATCGCCATCGCAGGCTGGCTCGCGACCGATATCTGGCGCTGGCTCGGCGTGCTTGCAGGCAATCGGCTGAAGGAAGATTCCGAGGCGCTTTATTGGGTGAGGGCGGTCGCAACCGCCCTCGTCATGGCCGTCACCGCCAAACTGATCGTTTTTCCGACGGGAACGCTTGAGTCCTCGCCGATGTGGCTGCGCATCGGTGCGGCAGTACTCGGCTTTATTGCCTTTCTGGCCGCCGGCCAACGCGTCATCGTCGGCGTCGCGGTCCCGATCGTGCTCCTGGCAGGCGGACTTTTCGCGCTGGGTTTCTAACCTAGTATTAAAACTCCCTGTTTAAACTCCCCAATCAAAACAGGGATCCAACGCCATGCAATTATTTGCAGCGGAACGTTTCGTCGTTAGCTTTATCGCTTTATTATTTGTCGTTGATGCCGCATTGATTGTAGCAAGGGGCATCAGCGTGGATTATGCTGGGTACCTCCTGTGCGTATTCGCGGGTGCCGGCGTCTTTCTTCTCGGGCAATTCTATCGCAGAAGCGGGCGCGATGATCGTATAGCAGCCACCCTTATGTCAGGAGGGCTCTTTATCCTCTTTACCCTCGCGGCCTCCATCTTCAACTATATGTTACTGCCGATTGCGTTTCCGACGCTCGATCATGTGCTTTTCGCTGTGGACGCGGCATTTGGCTATGGTTGGGAGGAGATTGTCATCTGGGCTGCAACGCGTCCGTGGATCGGGACAATCCTGTTCTTCGTTTATGCGACATCACTTCCCCAGCTTCTATTGATTGTCCTCACTCTGGGCTTTACGGGCAAGAACCGGCTGCTGCATCATTTCCTCATCACCGGGGTGCTCGGCGCTTTTGCGAGCATTGTTTTCTGGATATTTTTCCCGACATTCGGACCGTCTGCCTATTTGGAGCTGCCCCAATGGGTCCCCCAGGCAATTCCTCTGGCGGTGGGCAATGAGTATGGGCAGGAACTGAACCGTCTTGCGACGCAGGGCGTTGACTACCTTTCGCCCAAAAACGTCTTGGGCCTTATCGGTTTTCCGTCGTTCCACATCTTCATGGCGGCAATGTCTGTCTGGTTCGCACCAAGGCACTGGTGGGCGATGCTCGTCATCCTACCGCTTAACCTGTTGATGCTGCCGGCCGTCCTTGTGCAGGGCGGGCATCACGTTTCGGATATTTTTGGCGGTCTCGTAACCTTTGCCATCATCTGCGCCGTCTCGGGCCGGTTGCTCCAATGGTTGTCGGCAAAAGAGGGTATGGATAGGGTGGCCGAGGCGTCGGGTCAGATCATGGTGGCGGAATAGTCGCCCCGGCTTCGCGTGCTTCCGTGGCAAGCCAGTGCGCTAGAAGCCTCGCCGATGTACTCATTTCCGCCGTTTCCACCAGCCAGTAATATTTGTCCCTGTCGGCGGCGCGCTCGAAGAGAACGGTAAGTTCGCCCTCCGCAATCTCGTCGCGCAGAAGTGCTGTCGGACAGAGACCGACGCCATGGCCGGCCTTCAGCGCTGTTACGAGAAGATTGAAGTCGGCGAAAATC
>NZ_JBQYSN010000137.1:0-9344 GCF_052686535.1 Agrobacterium sp. DKPNP3
CCACGAACAGCAGCGCGATGATGATGCCAAGGCCGAGCAGCGCCAGCCGGTTTTCCGAAAAACGCCGCCAGATCACATAGGCGCGACCAAGCCGCGCCTGCCTGCGCGAGGCCGGCCGGTCGGAGAGCAGCCATTCGCGGCTGTAGGGTTTTATCGTATCTGTCGAAATCGTCATCGGCTGCGCGTCCTTGGATCGAGCGTCCGGTAAAGCAGATCGGAGAAGAGATTGATGCCGACGAAGATGGCGCCGATCACGATCGTGCCGCCGAGAACGGCATTCATATCCGCATTCTGCAGGGAATTGGTGATGTAGAGGCCGAGCCCCGGCCAAGCGAAGATGGTTTCGGTCAACACCGAACCTTCCAGCAGGCCGGCATAGGAGAGCGCAATCACGGTTACCAGCGGCACCGCGGCGTTGCGCAGCGCGTGGAACCAGATGATCCGGGTTTCCGAAAGCCCCTTGGCGCGGGCCGCAACGATATATTCCTGGGCGAGCTCGTTCAGCATGAAGGAGCGCGTCATGCGGCTGATATAGGCCAGCGAGAAATAACCGAGCAGAGAGGCCGGCAGGATGATGTGGCGGAAAAGATCCCACAACACGTCCCATTGCCGCTGCCAAATCGCGTCGATCAGGAAGAAGCCCGTGACCGGCGTGAAGGTGAATTCATAGACGATGTCCATTCGCCCGGGATAAGCCACCCATTGCAGCCGGGCGTAAAAGACCAGCAGCGCCAGCAGGCCGAGCCAGAAGATCGGCACGGAATAGCCGATGAGGCCGATGACACGCACTACCTGATCGGCAAAACTGCCGCGCTTGACGGCCGCGAGAACACCGAGCGGTATCCCGAAGACGGCGCCGATGATCGTGCCGATCGTGGCAAGTTCGATCGTCGCCGGGAATACCCGCTTGATATCCTCCATCACAGGATTGGTGGTGAGGACGGAGGTGCCGAAATCACCCGAAAGAGCCTGCTTGAGATAGATAAAAAACTGCTGCCAGAGCGGCAGGTTGAGGCCGAGCTGCTCACGCACCCGCTCGACCACATGCGCAGGCGCACGGTCGCCGACGATCGCCAGTGCGGGATCGATCGGCACCACGCGGCCAATGAAAAATGTGACCGCCATCAGCCCCAGAAAGGTGGTGATGACGGTGACGGCGAAGCCGAGAATGGCCTTCGCACGGGCGTTGGCACGGCGTTTGCCCTGCCTCGCCCGGCTGTTTGCTTCAACGATGCTCAAGAGACCGACCCTTCCGGATCATTCCTTGGAGATCGTGTAGACGTAGTTGGTGTCGAAGCTCGGACCGAGCTTCAGGCCCTTCAGCTTGTTCGAATAACCGGCAACTTCCGTCTGCTGGAAGATGATAACGAAAGGACCCTTCGCCAGGACTTCCTTCTGCAGGTTTTCATAGATGGCGGCGCGCTTGGCGCTATCCTTTTCCAGCAGAGCCGACTGCGTTTCCTTGGTCAGATCAGGAACATCCCAGGCATTGCGCCAGGCGAGCGTCTTGTTCTTGCCTTCATCCGAATTGTCGTAGTTGATTGTGAAGGTTTCCGCATTCGAGTTCGGGTCGAAATAGTCCGAACCCCACTGGCCGATGTAGATATCGTGCGTGCGGGCGCGGTACTTCGTCAGCGTCTGCTTACCGTCGCCGGGGATGATTTCGAGCTTGATGCCAGCCTGTGCCAGCGTCTGCTGCACGCTTTCGGCGATGCCGGTCACCGGCTGGGTGTTGCGCACATCCATGGTCACCGTGAAGCCGTCCTTCAGGCCTGCCTTCGCGAGCAGTTCCTTCGCCTTGGCAACGTCCAGCTTGTAGGGATTGTCGTTGAGCGCGCCCAGCTGGCCCTTCGGCAGGAAGGTCTGGTGAATTTCGCCGATACCCTTGATTATCGTCGCGCCGATCGCGTCATAGTCAACGAGGTATTTGAAGGCTTCGACGACTTCGGGCTTCTTCAGGTTCTCGTTCTTCTGGTTGAGGCTGAAGTAATAAACGGTGCCCTTGGGCGCGGAGGTAATCGCGAGACCTTCCTTCTTGGAAACGGCTTCCATGTCACCCGGCTCAAGGTTACGGGCAACATCGATATCGCCATTTTCAAGCGCCAGGCGCTGGCCGGAGCTTTCCTTCATGTGGCGATAGACGACGCGCTTCAGCTTTGGCTTCTCGCCGTAATAGTTCGGGTTGGCCTCCAGAATGACGGCTTCGTTGGCCTTCCAGCCAAGGATTTTGTAGGGGCCGGAACCGGCATAACCGGTCTTCAGGAACTCGTTGCCGAAATCGGTATCATATTTGTAATCGGCGCTCGGGGTAACCGATTTCGCCTTCTCCATGACCAGCTTCTTATCGACCACCGAAGCGACGGTCGCAGTGAGCACGTTCAGCACAAAGCTCGGCGCATAGGGCTTGTCGACTGTCAGTACGAAGGTGTTCGCGTCTGTTGCCTTCGCCTTTTCGTTGACGTTGTCGCCCTTGAGGCCGAACTGAGTCAGCAGGAAGGCCGGCGACTTGTCGAGCTTGACGGCACGTTCAAACGAGAAGGCTACATCGTCAGCGGTGACCGGATTGCCGGAAGCGAACTTCAAACCGGACTTCAACTTAAATGTATAGGTCAAGCCATCCTCAGAGGTCGTCCAGCTTTCGGCGAGGTCGCCGACAACCTTTGAAGTGTCGTTGAGATCGATGGACACGAGCTTGCTATAGGTGTTGCCGGTAACTTCGGCAGCAGACAGTTCGAAAGCCTCACCCGGATCGAGCGTGATGATGTCGTCGATGGCGAAACCTTCGACCAGCGTATCGGCCGGCGTGGCGGCAAAAGCATGCGGTGCAGACAACATCATCAGCGACAGGGCAGCGCTGGTGCTGAGGATCCGCATGGATTTGTTGAGCGATTTGATCATAGGATCTCCCCTTTTGTTATGAGATTGATTTGGTTCGCTTAAACTGTTTATCAGGCCGCTTCGTGCCAGGCCTCAGACAAAACGCGCAGCCAGTTTTCCCGGCATATTTTTGCAAGTTCTCCATCACCGTAGCCTGCCGATTTCAGCGCCGCAACCAGATTGTGGTTGCCGCTGGCATCGGTAATTCCAACCGGCACGGTCGCGCCATCGAAATCCGATCCGAGCGCCACGCAGTCGATGCCCATCCGCTCCACCATGTAGTCGATATGGCGCACCATATCTGACAATGGCGTATCGGCGATGTCCCGCGCATCGTCTCGCAGCATAGTCACGGCATAGTTGAGGCCGACGAGACCGCCGCTTTCCTTGATGGCATCCATCTGCCGGTCAGTGAGATTGCGGGCGACCGGAGTGAGCGCATGCGCATTGGAATGGCTGGCGATCAGCGGCTGGTTGGTGGTCTTTGCCACATCCCAGAAGCCCTTTTCGGTAATATGCGCGAGATCGATGAGAATGCCGAGGCGATTGCATTCCTTCACCAGCGCAAAACCGGCATCGGTAAGACCTGGCGCGGTATCGGGCGACATGGGATAGGAAAAAGGAACGCCGTGGCCGAAAATATTGTGCCGGCTCCACACCGGGCCGAGCGAACGCAGGCCGGCAGCGTAAAACACCTCCAGCGCGGCGAGATCGGCGCCGATCGCCTCGCAGCCTTCCATATGCAGCACAGCGGCGAAGATATCCTCGGCAAAGGCCTTACGGATGTCGGCCGTGGAACGGCAGAGCCGCCACGCGTTAGCCTGATCGAGCCGCAGGGCAATCGCCGCCTTTTCCATGGCAATATCAAGGGAAGGCAGGCGCTCCAGCGGCGCAGCGAGCGGCGTGTCGTAGTGCCCTTGCGCGTCGGGTTCCTGCAGGATCAGATCGCCGGAAGGAATATAGATCGCGCAGATGCCGCCGGCCAGACCGCCTGCCCTCGCGCGTGGACCGTCGATATGACCTTCCCGAGTACCATTTTTGAATTCGGCCACGGGATCGGCACCGGCCTTGCTGTTGCGCCACAAACGAAGCAGCACATCATTATGACCGTCAAACACTGCATGCATGGGAAGAAATTCCAGTAATCGGCAAGAACAAAGGGAGCGGGCAGACGCCGGGATGACACCGCGCGAAAGCAAACCGGCGCAATTTTCACCGACCGCTATTGTCTGTCGGAATTGATCTTAGGACGATCTCCCGGAGCTTCGCAAGACGGAAATTAGGCACCGGTGAAATTATCACCACTTGCCTTTTGCCGGAACCTGCGCTTCGTCAAGCGCGCCAACCGCCTTCCGCTTTCCTGAGCAACGGCGTCGCGAAAACACCCCTCACCCGTTCCGGCCACTCCGGCCCGAAAGCGGCGATTCTTTCCCGCCAGCGATCCGATTGCAGCATGGCCGCGCCGATGACGGCGGGCCGAATGCCGGAGGCCGCCAGAAGTGAAAGACCCGATATGATGGAACTACCGCTGGAGATGACATCATCCACCAGCGCCACTCGCGGGCCCTCGATCAAGGGCAGCATCCGCGGATCGATATAAAGCCGCTTTTCCTGCCTCGTCGTGATGGAAGACATCGGCACCGACAGCTCATCCAGATACCAGAATTTGCGCGAGGTACCGAGCGGTACATAACGGGAGTGACCGAGATGGCGGGCAACGGCGGCGGCGAGCGTCAAGCCCAGCGTTGGCAGGCCGATCACCACGTCGGGGCTGAAGGGCGCGAGCCTGGCGGCAAGATCGGCGGCCAGCGCCTCCAGCACCTCAAACGAGGCCTGATTGACGATGAGCGAGGCGAGCGCATGCTCACCATCCGCAAGCGGCCGAATGGGCAGGCAGATCTGTCTCTTGTCATCCAGTTCCGCCGGAAAGAAACCGGAATGCAGCCCCGCTGTTGCAAAGGTGCCGGGTGGATGAATATCCTGCCAGAACTCGTGCGGCGTGGCGGGAGACTGGGCGGCGGGCGATGCGGATGACGGCATCGGTTTTCCTTTCAGGATTGGGATCGCAGGGCGGATGCGGTTTTCAGCCGCCCCAAATCCCTTTCGACATAGTCGGCATTTCAGCAACCGCAAACATGCGGCGGGTTCATTTCATTGGCTTTTTCCGCTAGAACGGAAACAAAGCAACAGGCATTCGGGCAAACCCACCTATGACGCGGGTTTTTCCCACATTCAAGGACAAGCTTCCCATGAGACTGCTGGACCGGATCGGCGAGGACCTGCCATTTCTGACGGAGCTTCGTCATGATCTGCACGCCCATCCGGAATTGGGTTTCGAAGAGGAGAGAACGAGCGCCATCGTCGCCGATCTTCTCGAGCGCGCCGGGCTGAAGGTGCATCGCGGTCTTGGCGGCACCGGCGTTGTCGGCACGTTGCAGGTGGGCAACGGCACCCGCAGCATCGGCCTGCGGGCCGACATGGATGCGCTTGCCATGCCGGAGGTGCCCGAGCGGCCCTATAAATCGAAATTTCCCGGCAAGATGCATGCCTGCGGCCATGATGGCCACACCGCCATGCTGCTTGGTGCGGCACGTTACCTCGCCAAGACCCGTGATTTTTCCGGCACCGTGCATTTCATTTTCCAGCCAGCCGAAGAAGGCCGCGGCGGCGCGAAAAAAATGGTCGAAGACGGGCTGTTCGACCTTTTTCCCTGCGATGCGGTCTATGGCCTGCACAACATGCCGGGGCTGGGCGTTGACGAAATGGCCGTGGTTGAAGGCCCGCAGCTCGCCTCTTCCGATAGTTGGCGCGTCACCTTCAAGGGCATCGGCACCCACGGCGCCAAACCGCATCTCGGCCGCGACCCGGTAACAGCGGCCGGCACGTTCCTCACCTCGCTGCAAAACATCGTCGGCCGCGTCATCGATCCGCTGCAACCGGCCGTCGTGAGTGCCTGCTCGGTGCAGGCGGGCGACCCGAAGGCGCTTAACGTCATTCCCGATCTCGTCGAAATCGGCGGCACGGCGCGCGCCTATGCGGCAGATGTGCGCGACCAGCTGGAGACGGAGATCGGTCGGCTGGCAAAGGGCACCGCGGCGATGTTCGGCATCGAGGCGCATTACGAGTTCATCCGCCGCATTCCGCCCGTCATCAACGAGGCGGACGCGACGAGGCGGGCTCTACGCGCCGCCAAAACCGTCTTCGGCAACAAAGCCCGCACCACCTTCCCGCCCTCGACCGCCGGCGACGATTTCGCCTTTTTCGCGGGGCAAGCTCCCGGCTGCTATGTCTGGCTCGGCAACGGCCCGGCGGTGGACGGCGCGCTGCACCACAACACCTCCTACGACTTCAACGATGCGGCCATCGTGCCCGGCGTGGCATTTTGGGCGACATTGGTGGAGCAGGAACTGGCGGCGGAATAGACCCATCTTGCTGCCCGCCGTTTTTCGAACGGCAACATCTCGGACGCTTGTGGCGAATCATCCGGCGCGGTAAATTCCGCGCACAGGCTCGACCTAAGCCTCCCCCCTCCTTTCGGGGAAGCATTCGACATGCGGGGCAATCTCATCATTGAACCATCTGTTCGGGCATTCGCATAAGGAGGGATTGCGTTTCAGACCCGCAATAGAGGTCTTGTGATGAAACTTTCTACTCCGATTTTTCAGTTGAAACGACGGGCCAAACTTATGGTCCGAAACAATGCCATTCCCCTGCATGAAGCGCTGGACCAGATTGCGCGTGAGGAAGGATTTGCACGGTGGAGCCTCCTTTCCGCTCACATTGCGGCGGGCTCCCTGTCCGAAGACCTGTTCTCGCGCATCGTGGATGGTGACATGCTTCTGCTTGCCGGCCGGCCAGGCCAGGGTAAGACAGCGCTTGGGTTTGACCTTTTGCGCGCGGCAGCCGACGACGGGAGGCAGTCTGTTCTTTTCACGCTCGAAATGACGGAGAAACAGGCAAGGAAGCGTATCGAAAAACACGCGGCCGGTCAGAGAGAAACCGAGATCATGACATCGGACGAGATATGCGCGGATTACATCATCCGCCATTTGTCACCGGCCACACCCGGCACCTTCGCCGTCATCGATTACCTGCAAATACTCGACCAGCAGCGGCACAAGCCGGACCTGTCGCAACAGGTAACCGCCCTTGGGGAATTTGCACAAAAGACCGGCGTCATTTTCGCATTCATCTCGCAGGTTGACCGCTCGTTTGATCCTGAAGTCAAACGGCTTCCAGATATGCGCGATATCCGCCTCCCCAACCTTCTGGATTTGGGCCTCTTCACCAAAGCCTGCTTTCTCAACAATGGCGAAACGCAGCTTCACAATGTGAACTGATATGCTCCGGCTGCCACGACAGGGACACCGCGGCAGCCGGTCCTGACGTCCTTATCCCAAAACCTCGATCACCGGGGTTTCCATCACCTTGCCCGTTAGAACATCGGCGATGCCCATATCCGTCTGGTGGGGGCCGATATTGCAGGCGAGCGTGGCGCCGAAGCAGGCTTTGAAGACGAGATAGGGTGGCTGCCATTCCACCACTTGGCCGACAGCGTCGCGTACCTCCTGAAAGCCCCGCGCCACCTCTTCGAGGGGCGCATCGGAAACGAGGCCGGAGAGCGGCAACGGGAGAACTGCAGTGACCTTGCCTTTGGAGGCGACGGCCATGCCGCCGCCGGTCTCGATCACTGCATTGGCCGCCAGCGCCATGTCGTCTGCATTGCCACCGAAAACGGTGAGGTTGTGGCTGTCATGCGAGACGGTGGTGGCGAAGGCGCCCTTCCAGCGTCCCCAGCCCGTGAGGAAACCGGTTTTCGTGACGGGCTCGGCCTTGCCGTGGCGGTGGGTGACGGAAATCATCGTCGCCCCCTCGGGCGGAACGACGAAACCGTCCTTCACGTCGGCCTCCACCTTCCCCCATTGCGTGAAGCGCGGGCGGTCGATGGTGGCGAGGCGGACCTTTTCGCCTCCGGATTTAACTCGGAAGTCGTCTGCCGAGCGCGACGGCAGCTTCATCGAGCCTTCGAGCGCCGTTGTATCACAGACGTGAGCGTCTACGATCATGCGCCCGTATTCCGCAACAGCCTTTCCCCCGGCCAGGACGTGGCGCGCCGCGAAACCGCTCAAATCCTCAAAAACGACGATATCGGCGCGGCGACCGGCGGCGATGAGGCCTAGATCGGAGCGGCCGAGCCTTTGGGCGGCATTCAGTGTTGCGGCGCGCAGCGCCCATTCGGGCTTCAGGCCATAACGTACAAGACGGCGCACCACATCATCCAGCCCGCCGCCCTTGAGCAGGTCGTCGGGGAAGACATCGTCGGTGCAGAGTGTCACCGTCTGTGGCAGGTGGCCGAGCTTATTCAGTGCCTCCACAAATTCCGGCAGCAGGTGATCGTGCGAGCCGCGCAGCTCGATCGTCAGCCCTGCCCTGAGCTTCGCCATGAGGTCTTCGCCCGAGACCAGTTCATGATCGGAAGAGACGCCCGCCGCCATGAAGGCATTGAGGTCGGCGCCACCAAGACCGCGTGCATGGCCGCAGACCAGTTTCCCAGAGGCAAGTCCGGCCTGCACGATGCCGCTCATGCGCGGATCGCGTTCGATGACGCCGCGCATGTTCATGATTTCCGCGACGCCGCCGATTTCCGGCCAGGAGAGGAGATCGGCGAGAGTAGCGGCGTCGAAATCCGCACCGCCACGCTCCAGCCCCGGTGCCGACGGCACACAGGAAGGGGCGAGCAGAATGGCGCGCAGTGGCAGGTTTTCGATTGATTTCGCCGCCCAGCGTACGCCATCGACACCATGCACATTGCCGAATTCATGCGGGTCCCAGACGATGGTGGTGACGCCGCGGGCGACAACCGCTGCCGCATAGGCTGCCGGCGTGATCATCGAGCTTTCGACATGCATATGCGTGTCGATCAGCCCCGGCGACACGTAGCCCCCGCCCGCGTCGATCAACTGCGCGGCATCCCTGCGGCTTATCGGTTCGTGCACGCTGGCGATCAACGCACCGACAATGCCGATATCGGCGGGGCGAAGCTCGCCCGTTACCACGTCCAGTAATGTTCCGCCGGTGATGAGAATGTCAAAAGGCTGATCGCCACGCGCGGCGGCAACCGCACGGGTGCGCAGGGCCTCATTGTTGAGATCGGCGGGTTCCGCCAGGCGGACTTTCGCGCTCATCGGGCGGCCTCCCGGCGCAGTGCCTCCAGTATGGCCACCTTCGCGGCTACAGCATCAACGGTCACGGCAAACTGGGCGTTAAAGCCTGTCACCTTCTCCGCACGTGCCTCGACCACGGTCCTTCCCCGCGTCAGCGAGGCATGGAGCTCGACATCGATGCGCGCCTGCTGCCAGCCAAGATGATCGGAGGTGAAGCCGACTGCGGCGACGGGATCGTAAAGCGCCATGGCATCTCTGCCGCGGCTGGTGGCAATGCCGATGAAACCTTCCAACAGATCGGCA
>NZ_JBQYSN010000138.1:0-9288 GCF_052686535.1 Agrobacterium sp. DKPNP3
CGCTTTTTCGAGCCTCGCATCATCATCATCATTCTGCGACACGATGGTGCTCATGGCTGCGCCCTCCCTGTTGCAAGCTGGTGCAGGTTTGCCGACAGGCGGCGCATGACATCCAGTGCCATCGCCAGATCCTGCGATGAAATGTCGGCAGCGATTTCCGAACGCAGCGATTTCGCCATCGCCTGTACAGTCTCGGAGGTCTTTTCACCTTCGGCCGTCATATGAATGCGTTTTGCCCGGCGGTCATTTTCGTCCGAGCGACGCTCGATCAGATTCTGCTTCTCCATTCCATCAAGCACCCGCACCAGCGTCGGTGTTTCGATTTCCATTTCTTCGGCCAATTCCGTCTGTGTCAGCGGTCCGCGCCGCGAGAGCGCAAAGAGAGCGCGCGCCCGTGCCAGCGTCAGCCCGCTCTCCGCCACCCGCGCGTCGAAGAACGCACGCAGTTTGCGGGTGAAAGCGGAGACTTCATCCAGAAGCTGTTCCTTGTCGGTCTCGCGGGACATTTCAGCAAGCCTTATAATTAGCACACTACTTATTTTCTGCCTATTTATTCGTATGCCTGATGAATTTCAAGTTTCTTTCATGCCGGGTCTGCCATGCGGTAAACTCATGGCAGCGAATCACGTTGCCGGGAATTTTTCCCGCCCCCTGTCCCGTCTCCCTGTGGATTGCTGGGGACAAGTGAAGATGTGATCGAGCGCCATGGGGCAGACGTCCGCCTGCCATAGAGTTCTGCAACAATATCATTGACTGCAGTGCCCCAGGAAGCCAAAGCCTGAGGTGTAAGAAAAGGCAAAGGGAGATCGCGCAAACCATGAACGACAAACCGGCGGAACCGCATTACCGCGAAGCGCCCAACAACATTGAAGCGGAGCAGGCGCTGCTGGGCGCCATCCTCGTCAACAACGACGCCTATTACCGCGTGTCGGATTTCCTGAAGCCCGTGCACCTTTATGAGCCGCTGCATCGCAAGATCTTCGAGGTGGCCGGCGACATCATCCGCATGGGCAAGACCGCCAATCCGGTAACCATCAAGACTTTCCTTCCCGCCGACGATAAGATCGGCGACCTGACGGTGGCGCAGTACCTCGCCCGTCTTGCAGCGGAAGCCGTTTCCATCATCAATGCGGAAGATTACGGCCGGGCTATCTACGATCTCGCGTTGCGCCGTGCGTTGATCCAGATCGGCGAAGACGTCGTCAACATCGCCTATGACGCGCCGCTCGACATGCCACCGCAGGCGCAGATCGAAGACACGGAACGCCGCCTGTTCGAGCTGGCGGAAACCGGCCGTTACGACGGCGGCTTCCAGTCCTTTAACGACGCCGTTGCCCTGGCGATCGATATGGCGGGTGCCGCCTTTGAACGCGACGGCAATCTCTCCGGCATCTCCACCGGCATCCACTCGCTCGATGCCCGGATGGGCGGGTTGCAGCGTTCCGACCTTATCGTTCTTGCGGGTCGTCCCGGTATGGGCAAGACCTCGCTCGCGACCAACATCGCCTATAACATTGCTGCATCCTACGAGCAGGAAGTGCAGCCCGACGGCTCTTACAAGGCCAAGAACGGCGGCGTTGTCGGCTTCTACTCGCTCGAAATGTCGTCCGAACAGCTGGCGACCCGTATCATTTCCGAGCAGACGGAAGTGTCATCCTCGAAAATCCGCCGCGGTGACATTACCGAGGCTGATTTCGAAAAGCTCGTCGCCTGCTCCCAGATGATGCAGAAGGTGCCGCTTTACATCGACCAGACCGGTGGTATCTCGATTGCCCAGCTTTCCGCCCGTGCCCGCCGCCTGAAGCGCCAACGCGGCCTCGATGTTCTCGTGGTCGACTACGTTCAGCTGATGACCGGCTCCGGCAAGAGCGGTGAAAACCGCGTACAGGAAATCACCCAGATCACCACCGGCCTGAAGGCGCTGGGCAAGGAACTCAACGTTCCGATCATCGCGCTCTCTCAGCTCTCCCGTGCGGTGGAAAGCCGCGAAGACAAGCGCCCGCAGCTCTCCGACCTGCGTGAATCAGGCTCGATCGAGCAGGACGCCGACGTGGTGCTCTTTGTGTTCCGCGAGGAATATTACGTCAAGAACATGGAGCCGCGCGATGTCTCCGACCCGAAATATGCCGAATGGGAGGCCCTGTTCGACAAGGTCAAAGGCACAGCCGACGTCATCATCGCCAAGCAGCGCCACGGACCGACCGGCACAGTGAAACTCGCCTTCCAGTCCGAGTTCACCCGCTTCACCGACCTCGCCGATCCGAGCTTCAGCCAGTATGAAGAGCATTGAACGGGAATGGGGCTCAGGTTGACCCGGCCGTAAGTCTTTGTACTGAAGTCGCCAGGCGACTTGCGGGCGGCATTCGATAAAACAGACAAATTGAGGGTGTGCGACGCGCCCCTTCCGGATGTGCGCCAAGCATTTTTACCGTCAGGCAACCGCGCCGCAGCGGCTTGGAATCTTTTCAAACGCCTGCGGCGCGGGGCTCGGATGTCGATGGATCGCGGCCGGCCGGCAACACGATCACCTGATCCGCCTCGCGGATACTGCTTTGGCGATGCGTAATGGCAATTATCGTCACGTCGCTGTCGACGACGCGCAGCTGATCCATGATCTCGCGTTCGGTCTCCTCGTCAAGCGCGGAACTGGCCTCATCGAGAAGCAGGATCGTCGGCTCCGCATAAAGCGCGCGCGCAATCGCTATACGCTGGCGTTCGCCACCCGATAGTTTCAAGCCTCTCTCACCAACGATGGTGTCGAATCCATCCGGCATTTCTTCGATGCGGGTGAGAATGGCAGCGCGCTGGGCCGCGCGGCGCAATCTCTCTTCGTCCGGCACCCGACCCAGAATAATATTACTGCGCAGCGTATCGTTGAGTAACTGAACCTCCTGGGGCACGATGCCGGCGGCGGCGAACCAGTCTTCGCGAGAAATGGTGGAAAGATCTGCGTCGTCGACGGTGATGCGGCCTTGCTGCGGTGCCATCGTCTTCTGCAGCAGTTTGAACAGGGTCGATTTGCCCGATCCGGTTTCACCGGTGATGAAGGTCAAGCGACCGGGTGCGGCGGTAAAAGAGACGCCATCAACACCACGACCGTTGGCGTAACGATAACCGACCCCTTCAAGCCTGAGTGTGCGCATCGTACCCCTAGGCGCGCTTGACCCGGACGACACCTCTTCGTCGGGCGCGTGCCACATCTGCGCATAAGGCCCAAATTGAGCGAGCGCCCGGGCAGTCTCGGAGATCGAATGTCCGATGAGTTCGAATGGTACGTTGAGCTGCAACAACAGAGTGTTGAAAAGAACGATGTCGCCGATCGACAGCGCGCCCGCCTGGTATCGCGGCAGCAGAAGATAGAAACCGACGATAATCTGGATTCCCAGCGCCAGGGAAATAGTCAAGACAAACCCGATCCGACGGAGCGAATAAAGCCGCCAGTTCCGGTAGATCAGCCCGGCGCTCTCGGCAAAACGACGTTTCATCCAGACGTTGCTGCCGGTGTGTCGCAAAGGCTCGATCATGGAAATGGCGTTGCCGACGAAGCCGGCATTATCCTGTCCGGCGTCCATGGCTTGCTCGAGATAAGGCGTTGTCAGGCGATTGGATGCGAGTGTCAGGGCAACGAATATGACTCCATAGGCGACGACGATCAGCACCAGATCGGCGCTCAGCACGGCCCCCATCAGTAGGATACTCAGCAAAAATGTCGCCATGCCGGGAATGAAAGAAATCAAACCGATCTGCATGAGCGTGGAGGCTGACGAAGCGCCGCGCGCCTGTGCGGATTGTATCTCCACCGGATTATGATCGTTGAAAAAAGACGGGTGTTTGTGGACGATGCGATCAAAGAAGCTGGTCGAAGCAACAAACTCAAGACGTTCCGCGTGGATGACAGTGAGATATTGTGTCGAGCGCTCGAGGCCCGAAGCCAGCGCTGTCAAAATGGCGTAAAGCGCAAAGCCGAGCATCCATTGCTTCGGATCGTCAGGCAGATCATCGATGAGGCGTGAAAAGAGATAGGGCGCAGCTGCACTCAATGACGCGCCGATGAGAATCGAAACAAGCAGCAAACATATCGATGGCCACGAGGTTCTAAGGTCCTCAGCATAAATGCTGGAGAGCGGACCAATCACAATATGCTGCTTGACCACTGTCACTCTCCCCTGCCTGAGCCGACTGAAAGCTATCAAGCAGGTGCATAGCGATACAAAATCGACACCTCAAGGGCTTTGAGGCGGTCGATTTGTAGATTGTATTTCAGGCATAATAGATCTTGCGGTCGTCGCGAAGTCTGCGCGATTGAGGACCTCGAATCTTTTCAACATCTTTCGCCATTTCCCTCACAAACCGATTCCGCGAAACAGCGCCACCGAGAGGATGCCCAATCCTGCCGCCGGCAGCAGGCTGAGGCGTAGAGCGGCGACAACGGTGATGGCGCAGGCCATGGTTTCGGCAGGACCGCTTGCGAATGCGGTGGGCGTGACGACGGCCATCAGGACCGCTGGGGGCACTACGCCAAGCGCCTTTTTCAGGCGCGGTGTCAGGTTGAAATGGTTGACCAGCAACAGACCGCCGAGGCGTGTCGCGACGGTTGCCGCCGTCATTGCGAGGATGGTGATGAACGTGTTTGGATCGAGCGTCATGCGGGCTGTTCCATCTCTTGGCCAGGGGCAAAGGCGGCCACGGCGAGCCCGGCGACGGCACCAGCCGCGATATACCAGGCGCCGGGCAGCAACGCATGGGTGAGGTAGGCGGCTGAGGCGCTGGCCAGCAGAACAAGGCCGGTCTCCCTGCCCTTCCAGAAGCCCATCAGCAACACGATGAAGACTGCTGGAAAAGCAAAGTCCAGGCCGATAACCGACATGTCGCCGACAACGGAGCCGAGCAACGCACCCGTCACTGTCGCGAGGTTCCACACGAGATAGATGGACAAGGCGGCGCCGGCAAAAAAGGCAGCGCTCAGTTTGCCAGTGATAACGCGGAATTCTGCGAGAGCCCAGGATTCATCCGTCAGCACCAGCATGGCCGCGTATTTTCTCCAGCCTTTGAAGTCATCCAACTTGCCCGCAATCGAAGCACTCATCAGCACGTGGCGAAGATTGACCAGCAATGCTGCAAATCCGAGCCCACTCCAGCTTGCCGGATGTGTCCACAGATCCATGGCGACGAACTGTGAGCCGCCGGCAAAGACAAGCAGCGACATCAGGGACGCCTCAAGCGGCGACAGGCCCTTGCCGATGGCGGCGGCGCCAAAAACCACGCCGATCGGCACCATGGCGACCAGCAATGGCGAGGCGGCCCTCAACCCTTCGATAAATTCGGCGCGTTTTTGCGGTTTCGACATGGCATTCTCCCTTTCAGGCGAAGGGGATTACGCCGAGGCTGGTATTCGGTCTTGAACAAAAGTGATGTCGCAAGAGGAAGCGTCCCGGAAAAATATCATCCCATCCTGAACTGCCCCGGCGTCACGCCGGTGCGAGCCTTGAAATGGCGGGTAAAGTGCGCCTGATCGGCAAAACCACACATTGCCGCCACCTCCGCTGGCATCTCGCCTGCGCGTAGAAGCCGGCGCGCCCGTCGGATGCGGACATCCGTCAGAAAAGCGTGCGGGGTGATATGGAATTCCTTGCGAAAGGCACGGATGAGATGAGCGCGACTGAGGCCTGCGATGGCAGCAAGTTCCTCCAGGCCGATATCGGTTTCGTAATTGTCGGAAAGATAGTCGCGCGCGGTGTAAACCGCCGTTTTCTCACGCGTCTCGACCGGCAGGATAATGGCGCTGCCATGCCTGCCGAAAACGGCGGCAAGGACGGAGAACATGCCCTCGTCCGCCTCCAGCGCCCCGGTTATGGCTTCCAGTCGACGATGCGCCATCTGAAAGGCCGCTGCCATATGCGGATCATAGGGAAGAAATTTCGGGAAGGAGGGCGTACCGTGAAAGGTCCTCCCGGTCACATCCTCGATGATGTCACGCAAGAGTTCTATATCCGGGTAGATCATCCGGTAGCGATAACCGCCCCCACCCGGGGCGCCGTCGTGAATCTCATCCGGGTTGATGAGGTAGAGGTTTCCCGGCCCCGTCTGTTCGGTGGTTCCCTGAATCGTGGAAATCTGCGAGCCGCTTTCGATCGCGCCGATCGAAAACGTGTCGTGCGCGTGCGGCGAATATTCGTGTGTTAGAAACGTAGCGCTCAGGCACTCCATGCCGCCAAAACGTCTGTCACGCCAGAACCGGGTGGTCTCTGTCGTGGCGACGGGCATGAAATCAAGGGCCTGTTCCTGCGAAACATGATGCATGCGCAAATTTTAGAACATTCCGCGCTGACCGTCTTGAACAAAAGTGATCGACCTTATCACAGCTTGGGTCAAAGCCTGGTGCCTTGCAAAAATCGGTAACGGTTTGTCCGCCGATGCTGTAGGGTCCCGACCCGTTCAAGATCAACCGGACGCATGGCATGACAGACGACTTCGAAGACAGCTTCCCCGAACACGAAACAGACGCCTTCGAGCACGCGCCACTGCGGCTCACCGTCGATCTCGGTGCTCTCGCCGATAATTGGCGGGACATGAAAAGGCGCTCCGGCAGGGCGCGGACCGCGGCTGTCGTCAAGGCCGATGCTTACGGCCTTGGCATCGAGGATTGCGGTGCGACCCTTTATCATGCGGGCGCGCGTGATTTCTTCGTGGCGACGGTCGCCGAGGGCGCCACCCTGCGCTCCTATGCGCCGGAGGCACGCATCTTCGTGCTGTCGGGCATCTGGCAGGGGCAGGAACGGCAGGTCTTCGACAATGATCTGGTGCCGGTTCTCGCCTCCGAGGAACAGCTCTCCTTCTGGATGGCGACGGTCGCCGAGCGTGGCGATCACCCCTGCGCGCTGCATGTGGACACCGGTTTCAACCGGCTCGGCCTGCCGCTCGACGACGCGCTTTTCCTTGCCGACGACGTGACACGTCCGGCAAGCTTCGATCCGGTTCTCGTGCTGTCCCACCTCGCCTGCGGCGATACGCCGTCGGCGCCGATGAACAGGGCACAGCTTGAATCATTCCGAAAGGTTAGCGCCGCTTTCGAAGGTATTGAATCAAGCCTTTCGGCTTCCGCTGGTATCTTTCTCGGTCCCGATTATCATTTTGACCTCACCCGCCCCGGCATCGCACTTTATGGCGGCGAAGCGGTGAACGACGTTCCCAATCCCATGCGTGCCGTCGCCAAGGCCGAGGCACGCATCATCCAGATTCGTGAGGCGGGCGAAGGCCAGACCGTCAGTTATGGCGGGACTTTCCTGCTGAAACGCGCAAGCAGGCTTGCCATTGCTTCCGTCGGTTATGCGGATGGTTATCAGCGCTCGCTGTCCGGTTCGGGCATCCCGTTACGCGACATGGGCCATGGCGGCGCTTACGGCGTGGTCAACGGCCACAGGGTGCCGGTGGCCGGCCGCGTGACGATGGATCTCACCATTTTCGACGTCACCGATGTGCCCCGCAATGCCATTCGCGCCGGCGATTACATCGAGCTTTTCGGTCCAAACGTGCCCGTAGACGAGGTCGCCCGCGCGGCGGGAACGATCGGCTACGAGATGCTGACAGGACTCGGCCTTCGGTATGAGCGGCAATATCTGATGGCGGATGACTGAGAGACGCCTTTAGCTCTTGGAAAGCCAACGCGACCTGTGCTAAAAGAGAACAAAAGGAGATCGAAATGCCCGAAATCCATTTGAGCGAGCAGGACGAGAAGTTCATCGAAGAGCAGGTGGCGGCTGGTATTTTCAAGGATGCGGACGCGGTGGTATCCGCCGGTTTGCGCCTGCTCGGCAGTAATGAAGGCAAGCTCGTAGAGCTTCAGCGACTGATCCAGGAAGGGCTGGACGATGTGGAAGCCGGCCGGGTGATGGAATTTTCCACGGCGGATGATTTAACCGCACATATCATAAAGCTCGCGGGGGAACAGAATGAAGCGAAGGCGTCTGGTGGTCACCGCACGGGCACTGGACGATCTTCTCGCCGATCATAATTATATCGCGCGATTCAATCTCGTTGCTGCTAGGCGCTTTCTGGAAGACATCAACGTCAAAATGATCTCGCTGGCGCGATACGGGATAACAGGTGTGCCTCGGAGCTTCGCGCCGAATTTGCGGGCTTTCCCCTATCGTGATCGATGCATCTATTTCATCGTCGACGACAAGAAGATGTGTGTGCTGCGCGTGCTGCATGGCCATCAAGACATTTCCGCCGACGATTTCAAACAAGAAGAAAACTGACAAAACATGGCCAAAGCCAAGACTCAATTCGTGTGCCAGAACTGTGGCACGGTGCATAACCGCTGGGCGGGAAAATGCGAAGGCTGCGGCGAATGGAATACCATCGTCGAAGAGGACCCGATGGGCGGCATCGGCTCCGGGCCGGGCAAGGCGCCCAAGAAGGGCCGGCCTGTCACGCTCACCTCACTTTCAGGTGAAATCGAGGAGGCGCCGCGCATCCCGACCGGCATCAGCGAGCTCGACCGGGCGACCGGCGGCGGTTTCGTGCGAGGCTCAGCCGTCCTGATCGGCGGCGACCCGGGCATCGGCAAATCGACGCTCCTCATGCAGGCGGCGGCCGCCCTTTCGCGGCGCGGCCATCGCATCATCTATGTCTCGGGCGAAGAGGCGGTGGCGCAGGTGCGCTTGCGGGCGCAACGTCTCGGCGCTGCGGACACCGATGTGCTGCTGGCGGCGGAAACGAATGTCGAGGACATTCTGGCCACGATCTCCGAGGGCAAGCGGCCCGATCTCGTCATCATCGATTCGATCCAGACCCTGTGGAGCGATACGGCCGATTCCGCTCCCGGCACGGTGACGCAGGTGCGCACCGGCGTGCAGGCGATGATCCGCTTCGCCAAGCAGACGGGTGCGACCATGGTGCTTGTGGGCCATGTTACCAAGGAAGGGCAGATCGCGGGGCCGCGCGTGGTGGAGCATATGGTCGATGCCGTGCTTTATTTCGAGGGAGACCGCGGCCACCATTACCGTATTCTTCGCACCGTCAAGAACCGCTTCGGGCCGACCGATGAGATCGGCGTCTTCGAAATGTCGGATCGCGGCCTCAGGGAAGTGTCCAATCCATCGGAACTGTTTCTAGGGGAACGCAACGAAAAATCGCCAGGCGCTGCGGTTTTTGCCGGCATCGAAGGCACCCGCCCCATACTGGTCGAGGTCCAGGCGCTGGTCGCGGCGACCTCGCTCGGCACGCCGCGCCGCGCCGTGGTCGGCTGGGACAGTTCCCGCCTCGCGATGATTCTTGCCGTGCTGG
>NZ_JBQYSN010000139.1:0-9155 GCF_052686535.1 Agrobacterium sp. DKPNP3
AGGCGCTGGTCTTTGCCCCGTGCGCGGCCACTCCAACGTGCAGGGCGACCGCACGGTCGGCATCGATGAGAAAGCGCCGCCGGCCCTCCTCGACGCGCTAGAGAAGGAACTCGGCGTGCCCATGCCACGTCGGCGGGGCCATAATACCGTCGAGGCTGTCGCGGCAATGCTGGATGGCAAGGCTCAGGCCTTTATCGCGCTCGGTGGAAATTTCATGCGGGCGACCCCTGATAGTCCGCTGATCGTCAAGGCCTTCGAAAATCAGAAGCTCACGGTCAACATCGCCACCAAGCTTAACCATTCACATCTGGTTCCGGGCGAAACCTCATTCATTCTGCCCTGCCTCGGACGGACGGAAATCGACCGCAACTCGTCAGGACGAGCGCAGATCGTCACGGTCGAGGATTCCATGAGTATGGTTCACGGTTCCGGCGGCATCAATCCACCTGCCTCCGAGGCACTCCGGTCGGAAGTCGCCATCATCGCGGGTATTGCCGAGGCGACGCTCGGCAACGCGCCAGTCGACTGGAAGGCGCTTGCCGACGACTACGACCTCATTCGCGACATGATCGAGCGGGTCATTCCCGGCTTTGAAAATTTCAATGAACGCGTCCGCGTGCCGCGCGGCTTCCACCTGCGTAACGCGGCGGCGGAGCGCGAATGGAACACACCAGCGAACAAGGCCACCTTCTATAGCGGCCCTCTGCCCGAACAGACAGAACATCAAAAGGCGCTCACGCGCGACAATCTCTTTGTGCTGCAGACCCTGCGTAGCCATGATCAATATAACACCACGATCTATGGCATGGATGACCGTTATCGCGGCGTCTACGGCGATCGCCAGGTCCTCTTCATGAACCCGGCTGATATGGAAGCGCTCGGCGCCCATTCGCGCCAGCGTGTCGACGTGATCGGTGAATACGGCGATGGCATGGAGCGAATTGCGCGGAATTTCCGGTTGGTGCCCTATAACATCCCGAAGGGCAGCATTGGCGGATACTATCCGGAACTGAATGTGCTGGTTCCGTTGTCGAGTTATGGCGAAGGCAGTTTCACGCCGACATCGAAATCGGTGCTGGTCTCGGTTCGCCTGCGGCCGGACGCTAAATAATGGATGGACCGCAATCCGCCGCCGCATTCATGGCGGCAGTGGAACGGGTCCAGGAATGCTCGCCACAGCCGCTCTCGGCGACGGGTGCAGCAATCCTTCTGGCGGTTCATCTGGACATTGCCGCGGACAGCCGCAGCATTGCTAGGCAGTTTGGTCTTGCGCATGCGATTGTTCTGCGCGAAATCACGCTCCTGTCGCCGCGTTTCGTGTACGTGACAAAGCGCGACGCGCGAACGCAACGCAGCTTTCTGGAGACAACGGCGGAAGGACAGGCGCTCGCCGCCTCATCTACAAGCCTGTGACGTGAACGGAGTTCCCCTTTGGCACCAAGGCCTATCCTTGCCTATCCCCATGCGGGCCTGTCCCACATCTGCGCGCCGGTCACGGCGTTTGATGAGCACTTGCAGGCGCTTGTAACGGATTTAGTCGACACGATGCGAGCAGCGCCCGGTGTCGGCATCACCGCCGCCCACATCGGCGTCGAGCAGCGCGTTTTCGTGCTGGAACTGACACCGGGAACGGTGCTCACCTACATCAACGCCGAAATCCTCAGCCGCTCGCCGCAGACCATAAGGCACGTAGAGGGAAGCGTTTCCATGCCGGGCTTTACGGAAGAGGTGGAGCGACCGGCCGAAATCGAGGTGCGGTTTCAGGACATTTCGGGCGCGGAACATCGGCAGGCCGCCACTGGCTTTCACGCCGTCTGCATCCAGCACGAGATCGACCAACTCGATGGCATTTTCTGGCTGAGACGCCTCTCGAAACTCAAGCGCGACCGGCTCGTGAAGAAATGGGAAAAATCGAGAAAGGCCTGATCGTCAGCCCGTTACGGACACTGCGAATTCCGCATCGCCCTTCAGCGTGTTGCTGACGGTGCAGATCTCCTCGGCCAGATGAGCAATGGCGTTGCGTTTTTCCGTATCGAGGTCACCGTGGACCTTGATGCCGATGTCGAAACGGATGATGCGATACGGCTCCTCGGCCGATTTTTCGCCGGTGACCTCAACGACAACCCCGTCAAAGCGCTCCAGAAAACCCAGCCGGCTGGCGGCGATCCGGGCGCACAGCGCAAGACACGCGGCAAGTGATGAATAAAGAAGGTCGATCGGATTGAAGCCGGGCTCGGACACCCCGGTCACGATATCGATGCGGCCGCCCGTGACAGTGGAAACGGACGGGCGGCCAAGCCGCGCCACCTCCGCTCTCGCCCCAACGGGCCGCAACTTTACCTTCCCACCATCCGCCATTCAGCAAGTCCTAATTTAATCGCGCGCAATCGAACACGTGGAACAAAAACCTATCTCGCGCTTTTTATCCGCACAACGGTAGTGAACGTTGAAACCTTTATTTTACAGGGAGCTGGGACATATGGTTACATCTACGCTCGTCAGCATTCTGATCACCTTCCTGGTGATCGTGCTCGTCTTGTGGCTTATCGCGCGCCTGCCGGTCGGCGGTGGAGCGAAACAGATCGCACAGGTGATCGTCATCATCATCGGCATTATTTCACTGCTGAAATATCTCGCCGTCTTTTGATGGCCCGGCGCATTGCAGACGAAGAAAGGCGGCGAAAGCCGCCTCTTTTTATGGGCTGAATTCAGGAGCTACGTCCTACTGTCGAGGCTCAAAATGAAAGTCCTTTCGCATCGAAATATCCCTGACGCTGCCAATGCCCAGAAAAGGCGTGTTTTCGGCGTCGAAAATCGCCCTGCCCTTTGCGACGACCCAACGCTTGGAACCATCCGGCAGATTGACCTTGTAGCGCTGGTCGAAAAAAACGCCGGTCGTGATGCTATCGAATATGGCTTTCGCCACCGCATCGCGCATCTCGATGTCGATCCTTTCGAGGATCGCTTCGATCGTTACCCCGCGTGAGGCAACCGGCTCGGCAAAACCGTGACATTCCGCGGTGATCTTATCCATGATCAGCCTGTTGTCGGTAATGCTCCACATGAAATAACCAAGCGCATCGTCTGAATCCGCTTTATCCCCTGGCACGAAAACCCCCAAGCCACGTTCCCCGAGCAAAAGCTAACATTAGACCTCTGATATTCCACCCCTCGCTTTTTGGGGGAAGATCGCGCTTCGCGACAACGTGGATTCGATTTCCACGGACTTCAAACGCCCTTTGGACATCAGCCTGCCTGAAAAGCAGATCAAATTTCCGGAAAACATCGCAATGCGCTGAACATGATCCTACATTACGCCGCGATGAAAGATCATAGGAGGACGAAATGCTGCGAACCGCGCTTACATTTGGATTGCTGACGGCGACGATTGCCCTTGCTGGATGCCAGACCTGGGAAAGCCCCTATCGAGGCTCCCAATGGCGGATGGACCAGGTCATGGACGGTGACCCTTACCGCGTAGGCGACGGGAACCGCGGCGGCGACAACTCCAACTACATCATCCGCCGATAAGCCAATCGGCTTTCTCTTGAGGCGCAGCGAAAACACGCTGCACCTCATTCCTCTGACGACATGCTGCCCGCGTACATCTTACCGGATCAGCTTAGAAACAACGGGAGAAAATCCGGCCAAGGGTCTGGCACAAGAAAAAACCCGCCGAAGCGGGTTTGTTTGGTGCGGTCGAGAAGACTCGAACTTCCACGGGTTGCCCCACAGCGACCTCAACGCTGCGCGTCTACCAATTCCGCCACGACCGCATCGTGGTAGGCGTCGACTTGCGCCGACGGGGGTGCATGTAGCAAAAGGATTTTCGGTGCACAAGAGCGTCGTGACAGTTTTTTGAAATTAAAAATCGCACTGCACCATCCTATATGCAGGAAGCCCGGAAATGCTGGGGTTGCGGCCATGTCGCCATTTTGCGAGAAGGCTGTGGAAAGGACTTTTTCATGCTCACACGCACCGATATCGAGACAAATATGCTGCCTGCTGCCGGTTCGCCCCCGGTTCGCTGGCGAATCTCCGATGGTCTCATCCCTTACGAGAGGGCGATCGCAGAGATGGAGCGTGAGGTTGCCGCGATCGCTAGCGGCGAGGCAGACGAACTCGTCTGGCTTCTTGAACACCCGCCACTCTACACCGCCGGCACCAGCGCTGACGAATCCGACCTCATCGAGCCGAACCGCTTCCCCGTCTTTGCGACGGGCCGTGGCGGCGAATATACCTATCATGGCCCGGGGCAACGTGTCGTCTACGTGATGCTCGACCTCAAACGCCGGCGGCAGGACGTCCGCGCCTATGTGGCTGCGCTCGAGGATGTCATAATCCGCACGCTGGACAAGATGAATGTACGCGGCGAACGCCGCGAGGATCGCGTCGGCGTCTGGGTCCGACGCCCCGAAAAACCATTGCTTCCCGACGGCGGGATGGCGGAAGACAAGATCGCAGCGCTCGGCATACGCCTGCGTAAATGGGTGAGCTTTCACGGCCTGTCGATCAACGTCGATCCGGACCTCTCGCATTTTTCCGGAATCGTACCCTGCGGCATCAGCGCCTATGGCGTCACCAGCCTCGTTGATCTTGGATTGCCGGTTACGGTTGGCGATGTCGATGTGTTCCTGCGTGAGGCCTTTGAAGAAGTCTTCGGCCCCGCCACGTCAGATGTGGTGACGGTGCCCGAAACCGTCGTTTAACAACGTCACGGGCCTAAAAACCCGAATGGATCAGCGGCGCTGATAAGACGCATGATAAAAAGCAATGTGCGTTATCGTTTCGGCATTGCTATGAAGGGTCTGCCGCGCCGGGAATGCCAGACACTGAATAAACGGGGCGGCTGTCCCGTCCCCTCCCCTCTGTTCCGGCCCGCCGGCCGAAAGTGCAGCATCACATGACAAGCCACACCGGTTTAAGCGACGTCGCCAAGGGCATGGCCATCATGGCGACCTGCATGCTGGTGCTGCCCATCATGGATGCGATCGCCAAATACATGGCTGTCGTCGGCGGCATGTCGCCGGCGCAGGTGACGTTCTACCGCTTCTTTTTCCAGCTGGTCTGCACGCTGCCTTTGTTGCTGGTGGTATCGCCCCGCGCACTGTTCAGCGCCAAACGGCCCTGGATGAACTACCTGCGTGGTGTGCTGCATGCTTCCGCCAGCCTGCTGTTCTTTGCTGCCGTCAAATACATGCCGCTCGCAGATGTTTTTGCGATCTATTTTGTCGAACCCTTCATGCTGACAATGATGTCGGCTCTTTTCCTCGGCGACAAAGTGGGCTGGAAGCGCTGGACCGCGATTGTCGTCGGTTTCGGCGGCGCCATGATCGTCATTCAGCCGAGCTTTGAAATCTTCGGCTGGACTTCGCTCCTGCCTGTCGCCTGCGCTTTCCTCTATACGCTCTATCTCTTCCTGAACCGGGCCATCGGCGATGCGGATAGCCCGCTCGTGATGCAGACCATGTCCGGTATGGCAGGGACCGTCTTCATGGGCGCTGCGCTTCTCATCGGCCACTCGCTCGGTGACACGGACTTTGCCGTCTCGCTGCCGCAGTCCGGCCATGCGCTCGCACTGCTCGTCTTGCTGGGATCGATATCCGGCTACATGCACCTGCTGATCGTCAGGGCCTTCCGGCTGGCGCCGCTCTCTCTGCTCGCGCCATTCCAGTATTTCGAAATCATCTCAGCGACGATTCTCGGTTATGCGCTGTTTTCGGATTTCCCGACGCCATCCAAATGGCTCGGCATTCTCATTATCGTCGCATCCGGCCTGTTCATCATCTGGCGCGAGCGGAAACAAGCTGCCGCGCTGACGCCGCTCGACGCGCAATAGCCGCGTTAGCGCACCTTCAGGTGCCCGAGGGCAGCGGGTCTTCGCCGTGATGGTCCTGCGCCTCGACAAGGCTGCCGAGCAGCCAGAGAGATACCTCAGCCGCCTCCCCCGCCGACTTGAAACGATATGAGCCGCTATATTTGGGCATGTCGAAGAAGGTAACGACAAAACCGTCGCCGCTCTCCAGACTTTCGACCCGAATACGCTCGGGATCGATCATGACGCAGACATAGTGGGATCCCATGTTGCGCATGAAGCCGGCCTTGTTGTCGTGCAGCCGCACGAATGCCGCACCGCCATCCACCGTCATATGCAGGCTTCTGATCGCCTCGTTCGGAAAGGCGCGGGCGAAATCCATGATCGCCTGCCCCACGTCATGGCTGTTGTCCTCATCCGTGGCCCGTGACATGCGCCAGGCGTAAACGGCAAAGACCGATAGCAGCACGAACACGATAATCCAGATCGCCATATTCATCGGGGCGCTCCCTCACCATCGAAACATCACGATTCGCGAATCGAAACGATGCGAACCCGGCTCAGGTTCATATCGGCCGAGGCTTGTGCGAAGTTTGGTATCCAAATCGTGCACGGCCGCAGGGCGGCCAGTGAATCAGAAGCGCTTCAGAAACGACGCCTTTGCCAGCAGCCATTGCCGGCGAAGCTGCGACAGCTGCAGGTCGCCGTCAAAAACGCCGCTCCCCGCCTTGCGTGCCGCGGCGATGACGGGACCGGCGAGCGAAACAGGAAGATAGGCAGCAAAGTTGTTTTTCGAGACCTTCGCGCGTCGTGCCTTTTCCAGGTGATCGAGCGCATGGGTTGCAAAAATCTCGATGGCGATGCCGATACGCTGCCTGTCTTCGCCTTCAAGGAAGGTCTCGCGGTCCAGCCCGGCCGCAGCCAGCATGTCGGCAGGGATGTAGATCTGCCCGCGACGGCGGTGCAGCGGTGTCAGCAGCAGCATTCCGGCCATGGCCTGTGCGACGCCCGCATGACCGGCCGCCTCCGCACTGGAGGCAGAATCTTCGGCAGAAAGCACCAGGCTAGAGAGCTGGATCAAGGCTGATGCGGTTTCTCCGGCGTAACCTTCAAGCGCGTTGCGATCTTCGAACAGGTCGTCATAAAGATCGAAGATACGCGCCTCGATCATATTGGCCAGCACCGGGCGCGGCAGTCGATAGGTCTCGATTGTGGTCAGAAGCGCTGCTGCGACAGGATGAGACTGGCTGTCGCCATGCGGATTGCCTTCGAGCAGATCGCGCCACCATTGCATGCGCACTTCGCCGGGCAACGCCTCGCGCACGGAATCGCGGATACGGGCGATCTCAGCATTGAAAGCATAAAGCGCCGCCAGAGCGTTGCGCTTGTCGGCGGGTGACAGAAGGCAGGCGAGATAGCGGTCACGGTCTGTGTCGCGCAACGTCGCAAGGCAAACATCGATATTTTCTGTGGGTGCCATGGTTCCCCGCGCGCGAAACGCCCTCAGCCTTCGACGGCGATCAACGCGGCAGCGACGGCGCGCGATTCCGAAAGCATGATATTATAGGTGCGCACCGCAGCGCCCGTACTCATCGGGTCAATGGAGATGCCGGCCTCCTTGAAGGCGGAGCGCAACTCTTTCGGCAGAACCCGCATGCCGTCCCCCGTGCCGATCAACAGCACTTCGATATCCTGCGCTTCGGCAAGAATTTTCTCGAAGTGGTGAAGAGCGAACTCTGCCGGGTCGGCGGGCTCCCACCCGTAAATGCCCGAAGGCAGGAGAAGAAGAGAGCCGCGATGCGACATATCGGCGAAGCGAAACCCGCCATTGCCATAGGCATCGATGGGCGCCCGGCCGGGAAAATGGGCCGGGCGTATTTCAATCCCGCCGGCCATCAGACGGCAGGCTTGCCGCCGATGGCGTTACCGGGCTTTTCGTCCTTCTCGTCTTCCGCGTCCTTGCTATCGGGACGCAGCTTGAAGGCGATCAGCACCGGGGCGGCGATGTAGAGCGACGAGAACACGCCGATACCGACGCCGAACAGCATGGCGAAGGTGAAGGAGCGGATAACCTCGCCGCCGAAGAGGTAGAGCGCCAGAAGCGCCAGAAGGACGGTCAGACCCGTCAGGATCGTACGCGACAGCGTCTGGTTCAGCGACGCATCGATGATCATGGAAAGCGGCATCTTCTTGTACCGCCTCAGGTTTTCACGGATACGGTCATAGATGACGACGGTGTCGTTCAGCGAATAACCGATGATCGTCAGGATCGCCGCGATACTGGTGAGGTTGAACTCTATCCCCAGGAAGACGAACAGTCCGATTGTGAAGACCACGTCATGCACCATCGAGATAACGGCGCCAAGGGCAAACTGCCACTCGAAACGCACCCAGATGTAGATCATGATCGCCGTCATCGCGAGCAGGATGCCGATCGTGGAGGTGTAGGTCAGGTCACCGGAAACCGCCGGACCGACGACTTCCACGCGGCGGAAGTCGTATTTGTCCTCAAGCTCGCCACGCACCATGGTGATGGCGGATTGCTCGGCATTTTCGCCGCCTTCCTGCGCCTGAATACGGATGAGAACATCCTGCGGCGAGCCGAAGTTCTGCGCCTGGATTTCGCCGAGGTTCAGCTGGTTCAGACGATCGCGAATATCGGCAATGTCGGCATCGCCCTGCTTGGCGCGGACCTCAATGACCGAGCCCCCCTGGAAGTCGATGCCGAGGTTCAGACCCTTGGTCACGAAGCCGCCGATGCAGGCCAGCATGATCGCACCCGTTATCATGAAGACGACACGGCGATACCGCATGAAGGGAATGTCGCGGCCATCGAACATGGCGGTGCGAACGCCCTTGGGCAGGTGCTTCGGACGGCTGCGGCGAACCCAGTAGCCGAACATCCACGCCGTCAGCGTATAGGCGGTGAAGACGGTGGTGATGATACCAACGGCAAGCGTGACGGCGAAGCCCTTGACCGGACCGGTGCCCATGTAAAACAGCACACTGGCGACGATCAGCGTCGTCAGGTTGGCGTCGATAATGGTCGCAAAAGCGCGGGTGAAGCCGTTATCCAGTGACTGGATCAGCGGTTTGCCGCTCTTCACCTCCTCGCGTATGCGCTCATAGATAAGAACGTTGGAGTCTACAGCCATGCCGATTGTCAACACGATACCTGCGATACCCGGTAGCGTCAGCGTCGACCCGATCACACTGAGCACGGCCAGCAGCATCACGACGTTGACCACAAGAGCGATATTCGCGAGCAGGCCGAAGAAGCCGTAGAAGACGAACATGAAGATGAGGACGCCGACAGCACCGATGGCACTCGCCGTCAGGC
>NZ_JBQYSN010000140.1:0-8976 GCF_052686535.1 Agrobacterium sp. DKPNP3
AACACCGTCTCTTCGCCCATGGTTGGCACCGTTTATCTCTCGCCCGCCCCCGGCGCCCGACCCTTCATCGAAGTGGGTGCGACCGTGAAGGAAGGCCAGACGATCCTCATCGTTGAGGCCATGAAGACCATGAACCAGATCCCAGCCCCGAAGTCCGGCAAGGTCGTGGAAATCATCGTCAACGACGCTCAGCCCGTGGAGTATGGCGAAGCCCTCGTGGTCATCGAATAAAGGCGGTTCAGCATGGTTTCGAAGATCCTCATAGCCAACCGCGGCGAGATCGCGCTGCGCGTTCTGCGCGCCGCCAAGGAGCTTGGCATTCCGACGGTGGCCGTACACTCCACGGCCGACGCGGATGCCATGCATGTGCGCCTTGCCGACGAGAGCGTCTGCATCGGCCCGCCGCCTTCGCGTGACAGCTATCTCAACATCCATCAGATCGTTGCGGCCTGCGAGATAACAGGTGCGGACGCCGTTCACCCCGGTTACGGCTTCCTGTCGGAAAATGCCAAGTTCGCCGATATTCTCGACGCGCACGGCATTACCTTCATCGGACCGACCGCCGAACATATCCGCATCATGGGCGACAAGATCACCGCCAAGCAGACGGCGCAGGAACTGGGCATTCCCGTGGTTCCCGGCTCCGATGGCGAAGTGAAGCCTGAAAACGCGCTGGAAATCGCGCGCATGATCGGCTTCCCCGTTCTCATCAAGGCGACGGCGGGCGGCGGCGGTCGCGGCATGAAGGTGGCGAAGACCGAGGCCGATCTGGAAGAGGCCGTTGCGACTGCCCGTTCCGAAGCGGCAGCAGCATTCGGCAACGACGCCGTCTATATGGAAAAATACCTCGGCAAACCACGCCATATCGAGGTGCAGGTTTTCGGCGACGGTGAAGGCAACGCCATTCACCTCGGCGAGCGCGATTGCTCGTTGCAGCGCCGTCACCAGAAGGTGCTGGAAGAAGCCAACTCTCCAGCTCTGACGGTCGAACAGCGCATGAAGATCGGTGAGATTTGCGCGAGCGCCATGCGCAAGCTGAAATATCGCGGCGCCGGCACCATCGAGTTCCTGTATGAAAACGGCGAGTTCTACTTCATCGAAATGAACACGCGTCTGCAGGTGGAGCATCCGGTGACGGAAGCGATTACCGGTATGGATCTCGTGCAGGAGCAGATCCGTGTTGCATCAGGCCAGGGCTTGTCGGTAACGCAGGCGGATATCGAATTCCATGGCCACGCCATCGAATGCCGTATCAATGCCGAAGACCCGCGCACCTTCGTTCCCTCTCCGGGCACGCTGACCTATTTCCACACGCCGGGCGGCCTTGGTGTGCGCGTCGATTCGGGCGCCTATCAGGGCTACAAGATTCCGCCCTATTACGACAGCATGATCGGTAAGCTCATCGTTCACGGCCGCGACCGTGACGAGTGCATTCGCCGTCTTCGTCGGGCGCTCGATGAGTTCGTCGTCGACGGCATCAAGACCACGCTGCCGCTTTTCCAGGATCTTCTCCAGAACGAGGATATCCTGAAGGGTGATTATGATATTCACTGGCTGGAAAAATATCTGGCCGGTGACGCGTCTCACTAAGACGATATGGCTGGGCGGCGCAGCAGAAATAACGACATAACGGTCGACATTCTGCTGCGCGCCTATTCCGCCGGGCTCTTTCCCATGGCCGATTCGGCCGATGATCCCGAGTTGTTCTGGGTCGAGCCGGAAATCCGCGGTATTATTCCCCTCGACGATTTTCACGTTTCCAAAAGCCTCGCCAAGGCGATGCGAAAGAAGCCGTTCAACATACGCTTCGACACTGCCTTCGAAGCGGTCATGGCGGGATGTGCTGCCGAAGCGCCGGATAGGCCGAGCACCTGGATCAACGCCACCATCCGCAAACTCTATACCGAGCTGCACCAGATCGGCCACGCCCACAGCGTCGAGGCCTGGGAAGGCGATGAGCTCGTCGGCGGGCTTTACGGTGTCTCGCTGGGGGCTGCCTTCTTCGGCGAGAGCATGTTTTCCCGCCGCACCAATGCTTCCAAGATATGTCTCGTGCATCTGGTGGAAAGACTAAGAACCAGTGGTTTCGTGCTGCTCGACACGCAGTTTACGACCGAGCATCTGAAGACATTCGGTGCAATCGACGTTCCGAAGCTGGAATATGCGAAAATGCTAAACCTAGCCGTCAACCGGCCAAGCCTGCGATTCTAAAAACTTGACGTTAGGTTATTTGCTTGCCGTTGAGGGAGCGGGAACGTCCGAATCCTGCTTGCAGCCCGTCAGCCACACGTCGTAGATCGGGTGCTCCACGGCATTGAGGCCGGGGCTATCAGCGAACATCCAGCCCGTGAAAATCCGCTTGATCTTGCGGTCGAGGGTAATCTCATCAACCTCGACAAAAGCATCGATCTTTTGAGTTTCCGTCTGATCACGGGAATAACAGACTTTCGGCGTCACCTGAAGCGCGCCGAACTGCACCGTCTCATCAATATAGACGTCGAAAGACGTGATGCGGCCCGTGATCTTGTCGATGCCGGAAAAGACGGCAACGCGGTTTTCCAGACGGGCGGCGGAGACGGGTGATACGAGGAGAACAGCAGAGACCGCTGCAAACAGCGAGACTGTCAGCGCACGCAAAGAACGATCCCGCGTGAATTTCCTCATACGATATGTCTCCAAATATTTGCCTGTGTCGAACCGCCGACCGGATCAACGCCTAAGGGCGGAATGTGGCAAAAACCGGTGAGGCCGGAAGTAGGCGCGGCGTTTTGCACAACACCGCGCGTCGCGATAACTCAGTTGCCGGGTGTCCAGGCGTCGTAGTCGCCCGTCACGCGCGGGCGCTCGCCTGCAACGGCCAGCGACCCTTGAGGGCGATAGGCCTTGGACGAACCGGTGAGGTTCGGCTGGTGAGGCTTCTGCCATTCACGGGCAACGTAGCTCTCCTGGCTCGGCGGCACGTCGGTGCGGTAATGCATCCAGCCGTGCCAGCCGGGAGGAATGGCCGAGGCTTCGGCATAACCGTTGTAGATCACCCAGCGGCGCGGCATGCCCCAGGAGGTGGTGCCGCCTTCGTAATAGGTGTTACCAAACTCGTCCTGCCCGACCTTCTTGCCGAAACGCCAGGTGTGGAATCGCGTTCCGATCGTCTGGCCGTTCCACCAGGTGAAGATTTGCGTCAGGAGAGTCTTCATTCTACGTTCCTCGGGCTTGAATGCACCGCAGCGATTTTCCATGCACGGCACAAGACATGCTTATGCCGCCCCTCACGCCAATTGTCCAGCATTTCGAGATATATCCGCGCTATTTCAGCGTCATCCTGAAGCCAAGATGCCGCTTCTCGAAACCCAGCCGCTCGTAGAAGCGATGCGCATCGAGCCGCGCCATGTTGGAGGTGAGGTGCGCGGCTTTCAGGCCCTGCCGGCGGGCTTCATCAAGACAATAGTTGATCATCACCGCGCCAATGCCGCGACCGCGCATATCGGCGCGTGTCTGCACCGCCTCGATCACCATCGACTTCGCCCCTCGCCCAACGAGCTTGGTGAGGATCGCCGTCTGAAAGGTGCCGACCACCTCGCCATCCAGTTCGGCGACGTAAAGCGTTTCGCTCGGGGACGCCTCGATTGCCCGGAAGGCGGCAAGATAATCGGGCCGCGCCGATTCATCGGCCGTATCGCCGTGGCCGCCGATCTCGTCAGCGGCAAAAATGGCGGCGAGCGCCGGCAGATCGTCTTCACGGGCCGTTCGAATTATCAGATTCTCCAAGGTCGCATTCATCGGGTCAGGCTCTTTTCCATCACGATGCCGGGCAACCCCTCGATACCCGCCATGCGCTCGATTCGGTCCACCTCGACAAATCCGACGCCTTCATAGAAGTTGATTGCGACAGTATTTTTAGGCTCGACCTCCAGCCGCATGATTTCCGCGTCGGGAAAGCAGGTTTCAAGCTCCGCGAAGAGATCGCGGCCGACGCCCTGCCGCTGAAGATCGGGCGCGACGTAAAGCTGGTGCAACAGCGCCGTCTTCGCCATCTTGGTCGACATGGAGCCGTAGGCCATGCCGCCGATCCGCTTGCCGTCATCGGCAACAAGGAACTCGCCACCCTTCTTCTCGACGCGGTCTTTCATGGCCTGCGGCGATTGCCAGGCTGCGATCAGCTCATCGACCTTTTCCGCGCCGTAGATCGCGTCATAAGTGGCGTGCCATGTCGTCGCGAGCAGCGACCGGACCGGCTCGATGTCACGCAGGCTGGCTGTGCGGATGAAAAACATGATCTGGCTCCGTCTTGAAACAGAAATGCCGGGCTTCGATCCCGGCAGTAAGGGTGTCATCGTTCGTAATCGACGCCGTGCTCGGTCTTGTCCCACCGTGTGGCTTAATCGCGAATAGTCTGGGCTTGCGTCATGCCGGACTTGATCCGGCATCCAGCCAACGCGCGTCTGCGCGGTGAAAAGAGTCTTTTCAGCCCAGGGACTTGGGCTGGCTGGATCCCGGCTCAAGGCTTGGATGACGGAACCTCTCTGCCGTTTCTCGAGCAGGAAGCAGCCTTCGCTTACTCTTCCTCGATACCAAGTTTCGCCTTCACGAGCGCCTGCACCGCCTGCGGGTTGGCTTTGCCGCCCGTCGCCTTCATCACCTGACCGACGAACCAGCCGGCGAGTGTCGGCTTTGCCTTGACCTTCTCGACCTGATCCGGGTTGGCGGCGATGATCTCGTCAACGGCCTTTTCGATGGCGCCGGTATCGGTCACCTGCTTCATGCCGCGAGCTTCGACGATCTCAGCCGGATTGCCGCCCTCGTTCCAGACGATCTCGAACAAATCCTTGGCAATTTTGCCGGAGATGGTCTCGGCCTTGATGAGATCGATGATGCCGCCAAGCTGTTCGGGCGACACCGGAGTCGTCTCGATGTCTTTGCCAGACTTGTTCAGCGCGCCGAGCAGGTCGTTGATAACCCAGTTGGCGGCAGCCTTCGGATCGCGGCCGGCGGCGACGGCTTCGTAATAATCTGCAATCGCCTTTTCTGAGACCAGAATCGAGGCGTCATAGACCGAGAGACCGAGATCGGCGACGAAACGGGCCTTCTTGTCGTCAGGCAGTTCCGGCAGATCGACCTTCAGCGCCTCGACGAAGGCATCGTCAAATTCCAGCGGCAACAGATCCGGGTCGGGGAAATAGCGGTAGTCATGTGCATCTTCCTTGGAGCGCATGGACCGCGTCTCGCCCTTGCCGGGATCGAACAAGCGGGTTTCCTGATCGATGACGCCGCCATCTTCCAGAATGGCGATCTGGCGACGCGCCTCATATTCAATCGCCTGACCGACGAAGCGGATGGAATTGACGTTCTTGATTTCGCAGCGCGTGCCGAAGCCTTCGCCCGGACGGCGCACGGAGACGTTGACGTCGGCGCGCATCGAGCCTTCGTCCATGTTGCCGTCACAGGTGCCGAGGTAACGCACGATGGAGCGCAGCTTGGTCAGATAGGCCTTCGCCTCATCCGACGAGCGCATGTCTGGCTTCGACACGATTTCCATCAACGCCACGCCCGAACGGTTGAGGTCCACGAAAGACATGGTCGGGTGCTGGTCATGCATCGATTTGCCGGCATCCTGTTCCAGATGCAGGCGCTCGATGCCGATTTCGATATCCTCGAAGTTGCCCTGGCGGTCGGGACCGAGCGAAATGGTGATGGTGCCCTCACCGACGATCGGATCCTTGAACTGCGAAATCTGGTAGCCCTGCGGCAAATCCGGATAGAAATAGTTCTTTCGGTCGAAGATCGATCGGTTGTTGATCTTTGCCTTGAGACCGAGACCCGTGCGGACCGCCTGCTTCACGCATTCCTCATTGATGACGGGCAGCATGCCAGGCATCGCGGCATCGACCAGCGACACGTTGGAATTCGGCGCATTGCCGAAGGTGGTGGAGGCGCCGGAGAACAGCTTGGAATTGGAGAGAACCTGCGCATGCACCTCCATGCCGATCACGATTTCCCAATCGCCGGTGGCGCCGGGAATGAAGCGTTTCGGGTCGGGGGTGCGCACGTCTACAAGGGTCATCTGAAGCTCACGATATACGGGTTCTTTGGCCTTGGTGGGTAGAACAAATGGAGCGTGGGCGCAAGACATGTTGCGCCCCGTCACGCCCGGCTCACGATTTTCGAGAGCGCCGGTTACGCGTTTTTTATGCTTACGGGTTTCAAATCGCGCCATGCAAACGATCGCTCTCTGCTTCCTCGCTTATCTCGCCTTCAATCTCTTCGTCTTTCTTGTCTACTGGTGGGACAAGGAAGCGGCGAGACAGGGCGGGTGGCGTATCCGGGAAAGCACGCTGCTTTTGCTCGCGCTCGTAGGCGGCAGTGCGGGCGCTATCTCGGCGCAAAGCTTGCTGCGGCATAAAACACGTAAGGAGCCATTTCGTAGCAAGCTGACATCGATCGTCATATTGCAGGCGGGCCTCGTCGCGTCGCTCCTCATCACGCCGGACTGGCCGATGCGGCTGATCGCCACTCTACGAACCATGTCTCAGAACGCCGGTCCGTAAAGCCCGCTCTCGACCTCGGCCAATTGTTTCTGAAGACCCACCGATTGCACCTCACGGTCCAGCTTCGGCGCATAGGAAACAGATAGCCAGCGAACGCTATATCCGTGGTGACGAAAAAAGGCGACGGCCGGTTCATTCTGGGCGTGTGTCTCAAGCCGGATTGTCTCGAAGCCCCTGTCTTCTATCAGTCGTTCGACATCTGCGAGCAGACGGCTGCCGACGCCTCTTCGCTGAAAATCCGGATCGATCCAGAAATCGGAAATAGCATCGTCAAAATGCTCCCGCGCGGCCCACCCCGCGACCGAGCCGCCCAGCTCTGCCACGCGGATGGCAAGCCACGACGAGCGGGTGAAGTTGGAAAAGGCGCTGGCCGCATTGTCGTAAAGCGTGGGCGTGATGCCAAGAGCCGCGGTCGCCTGCCGCCATGCCCTGATGCCGATGGCCGCCAGCACGTCCGCTTCCTGCTCATGCGCGTTGCGAATGACGATCAAGCCGCGCCCTCCTTGGCCGAGAAAATTAAACCATTGCGCGTGTGATTCGACCAGCGCGCTTTCGCTTGCTTTCATCTGACTTGACCGCATAGGGCCTGCCCGCTATCCAGAACCGGTAAGAACGGAGTTTTTATGTTCGCTCAATCGGAGTCCCGGTAAAGGCCCTGCCCGCGAGTTTCTTGCGCGCCGGGCCATATGAAACCGAGCCGGCTGCCTCAAGGCACCCGGGTTTGCTTTCACGCGTCTTTGAGACGCCGACCGGACTTCCAAAAATGGACATTTCCCGCGCAGAACAGCGCATTCTTCACCTGCTCGCCCAGGGCGGCAGAATTGAACTCGTTCGAGACGATGCCCGCAAAATCGAAAAACTCTCGCTTTTTACGCGCGAGGGCTGGATTTTCAGCGGCCTCGATCTCCTCACCTTCCGTAAGCTGAAACGCAAGAGAGCCATCGCCTCCTGCGGCGGCAAGCCCTACCGGATCACGTCCCGTGGGCTGGAACTCGTACGGGGTGAGCTGGACAACCGATAAACCGACCGGGCGGCGGCAATGCCGTCGCCCGCCATTTCGCCACGCAGCATCGACGGTGCAAACACATTACGTCGAAAGTTTTTGCTCGAGCTTCACCTTCTCGAGTTCGAGTTTCATGATGTCGGACCATTCCATGCCGCGCCAGACGATCTGAAAGCCGCAACGCTCGTATAGACCAATGGCATTGCGATTGTTTGCATGGGTATCGATGGTGGCGAGCGGCAAGCCTTCGGCCCGCATGCTGTCAAGAAAATGGACAATCAGCGCTTTGCCAATCCCCTTTCCCTGCCAGGCTGGGTTCACCCACAGATCGGAAATGTGATGAGGCTTGGCATCGCAAGCGCCCCAGCCGACAACATCACCGTCGATTTCGGCCACGACGACGTCACCGGTCGGAGACTTGGCGAAGCTTTCGAATTCGCCCCTCACCCGCTCGATGACACAGGAATCGAGATAGGCGGCGTCGAAGGCTTCGCCGGCACGCCAGGCGGCAAATCCGACAAAGCCGACCGCATCGCGATCGGCTTCATTCATTTGCCTAAGCTTGAGACCGCTTACCACCACTTGGCGGGGGTGAACTTGCCGGCTGCCTGCTCGATGGCGTGGGCCGTCTTGAACAGCGTTTCTTCTTCGAACGGCTTGCCGATCAGTTGCAGGCCAAGCGGCAGGCCCTTGCCGTCGAGACCGGCGGGAACCGAGAGGCCCGGGAGACCGGCCATGTTGACGGTGATGGTGAAGACGTCCTGCAGGTACATCTTCACCGGATCGGAAGCGAGCTCTTCGTCGCCGACAGCGAAGGCGGAAGACGGGGTGATCGGGGCCAGGATCGCGTCAACGCCCTCATGGAAGACGTTTTCGAAGTCGCGCTTGATGAGCGTGCGGACCTTCTGCGCCTTCAGGTAATAGGCGTCGTAATAACCGGCCGACAACACATAGGTGCCGACCATGATGCGACGCTGCACTTCCTTGCCGAAACCGGCGGCGCGGCTCTTTTCATACATATCGGCAATGTCCTTGCCGTCGACGCGCAGGCCGTAGCGGACACCGTCATAACGGGCAAGGTTGGACGAGGCTTCTGCCGGCGCGACGATGTAATAGGCGGGAAGCGCATATTTGGTGTGCGGCAGCGAGATGTCGACCACTTCGGCACCGGCGTCGCGCAGCCATTCGACGCCCTTGGCCCAGAGCTTTTCGATTTCATCAGGCATGCCGTCAACGCGATATTCCCGGGGGATACCGATCTTCAGGCCCTTCAGCGACTGGCCGATGGCCTTTTCATAATCCGGCACGGGAAGGTCAACCGAGGTCGTGTCCTTGGCGTCGACGCTTGCCATCGTCTTCAAGAGGATGGCGGCATCGCGCACGTCGCGGGCGATCGGGCCAGCCTGATCGAGCGACGAGGCGTAAGCGACG
>NZ_JBQYSN010000141.1:0-8914 GCF_052686535.1 Agrobacterium sp. DKPNP3
TCCCAGCGGCGCGCCCGTCCTCGCAGCCTGCAAATGTTGTGGCGACGGTGACGAACCAGGGCAATGTCCGCCCGACCGCGCCTGCACAGCCGCAGGCCGCACAGCAGCAGACGGCAGCCGCAACACCCGCCGCCACCAGCGCGCCGTCTGCCGGTGGTTATTACATCCAGATCGCCTCGCTGCCGAGCCAGGCGGAAGCGCAGAAGTCCTACCAGAACATGTCGGCCAAGTTCGGCTCGGTCATCGGTGGACGCGGCGTCGACATCAAGGCAGCAGAAATCGCTGGCAAGGGCACCTTCTACCGTGTTCGTATCCCGGCCGGCGACAAGAACGAAGCCGTGGCGCTCTGCGAAAAGTTCCGCTCTGCGGGCGGCAGCTGCCTCGTGGCGCGGTAAAGAGACGCGCCGGGAAATCCCCGGCGCTGATTGCCTGACGCAGTGGCGGAGCAGCTAACCTCCGTCATGCCGGGCTTTATTGGGCATCCAGTCACGGCGCGTCTGCGCCGTGAAACGGACCTTAAGCGATCAAGGATTTGATCGCGCTGGACCCCGGATCAAGTCCGGGGTGACGTGTGTTTCATGTTGCCGCCTCCCCAAGGGTCGAGAGTTTGGCGACGTCCGATCCTTCCTTTCCCTGAAAGCGTGACACCATGACCGATTGCAAAGCTATGATCCTCGGATGCAGCGGGCTTTCGCTGACCGCCGACGAGATTGCCCTTTACCGCGATGAGCAACCCTGGGGGTTCATTCTGTTCGGGCGCAATATTGGCGAGCCGCAGCAGATCACCGATCTTGTTGCCGCCATGCGCGAGGCGGTCGGGCGGCCAGATGCCCCGGTCCTGATCGATCAGGAGGGTGGTCGTGTACAGCGCATCAAGCCGCCGATCCTGCAAGCCTATCCGAACGCCCGTATTCTCGGTGAAATCTACGAGCGTGATCGCGATGCCGGTCTGCGCGCCGCCTGGCTGATGTCGCGCCTGCATGCCTTTGATCTTACGAGATTCGGAATCAACATCGATTGCCTGCCGGTGCTCGATGTGCCGGTGGAGGGTGCGAGCAACGTCATCGGTAACCGTGCCTATGGTTATTCACCCATCATGGTTGCCGAGATGGGGCAGGCGGCGGCCGACGGGTTGAAGGCGGGCGGCATGCTGCCCGTCATGAAACATATGCCGGGGCACGGTCGCGGCATGGTGGACTCGCATCATGAACTGCCCGTGGTCGACGTGTCGCTCGATGATCTGGATGCGCATGATTTCGTACCGTTCCGGGCCCTCAACAACGAGTTGATGGGCATGAGTGCGCACCTCGTTTTCAACGCGGTGGACAGAGAACGGCCGGCGACGACATCGCCGAAGGTGATTGAGGAGATCATCCGCGGCCGCATCGGCTTTGACGGGTTGCTGATGTCTGACGACAGCTCCATGAATGCGCTAAAGGGCACGCTGGGTGAGAGAGCTGCGAATATTGTTGCGGGTGGCTGCGATATAGTCTTGCATTGCAACGGTGTGATGGGTGAAATGCTTCAGGTCGTGAAGGAGGTTCCCGTTCTTTCCGGCCGTTCGCTGGAGCGGGTGCGGGCTGTGGAGGCTGGCTTCACCGCCGCCGACGCGTCCGATGAAGCAACGCTGAGAGCGGAATTTAACGCCATGTGGGCCGTTTCCTGACAGTCGGGCGGCCGCTCACCCGGGATCAAGGCCGGAAGTTCCGGCGGATGGAACGATGGCCGCAGACAAATCACGAAATTCCACCCCGATGGACAAGCTCTGGCAGGATGTGACGCCGGAGCGGCTGACGGGTGAGGCCGGGCTGGTCATCGATGTCGCGGGTTTCGAAGGCCCGCTCGATCTGCTGTTGCACCTTGCCCGCACGCAAAAGGTCGATCTGTCGCGCATTTCCGTGCTGGCGCTGGCCGAGCAATATCTGCAATTCGTGGAAAGCGCGCGGCGTGTGCGCATCGAGCTGGCGGCAGACTATCTGGTGATGGCCGCGTGGCTCGCTTTCCTCAAGTCCAAGCTGCTTATCCCGCAGCAATCCAAGGACGACGGTCCCTCCGGCGAGGAGATGGCTGCGACCCTAGCCTTCCGGCTGAAGCGTCTGGAAGCAATGCGCGAGGCGGCGGAACGTCTCGTCAACCGCGCCCAGCTTGGCCGCGATGTCTTTGCCCGCGGTGCACCGGAACATATTCCGCATATCAACCGCTCGGCCTTCGAGGCCAGCCTCTATGATCTGCTCAGCGCTTACGCCAATCTGCGGCAACGACAGGCGATCACGCAGGTCACGATTGAAAAACGGCAGGTCTGGTCGCTGGTGGAAGCGCGCGAGCTTCTCAACAATCTGCTTGGCGATGTCGGGGAGTGGACCGTGCTCGATCAGTATCTGCTGCAATATGTTCCGGATCCCGCCATGCGGGTGACGGCGATCGCCAGCGCCTTTGCCGCTTCGCTGGAACTGGTGCGCGAGGGATCGCTGCAAATCCGGCAGGAAGGGGCGTTCCAGCCCATCTATATGCGCCGTGGCACAAGGGATGATCGCGCAGGTGACGCGCAGAGGACTGACAATGATTGATCATGATGAGGCCGGGGCGAGGATCGTGTCTGATGGCGTGGCCACCGAATCCACGGTGTTTTCCGAACGTCAGCTGAAGGAGGCCGAGCGTATCGCCGAGGCGCTGGTTTTTGCCTCTGCCGAGCCGGTTTCCGTGGGCTTCATAGCGGAGCGCCTGCCGCGGGGGATGGATGTCCTTGCCACTCTTGAGCGCCTGAAAGCCGCTTATGCGGATCGGGGTGTCAATCTCGTGCAGGTGGGCGGGCAATGGGCATTCCGTACAGCGGGCGATTTGTCCTTCGTCATCCGCACGGAGGAAAAGGAACCGAAGAAGCTCTCGCGCGCGGCGCTGGAAGTTCTGGCGATTATCGCATATCATCAACCGGTGACACGTGCCGAGATCGAGGAAATCCGCGGTGTGCAGACCTCGCGCGGCACGCTTGACGTGCTGATGGAGGCGGGCTGGGTGCGTTTCCGGGGCCGTAGGCGCACACCCGGCAGACCCGTAACCATCGGCACCACGGTTGAGTTTCTCGACCATTTCGGCCTTGAGGAATTGCGCGATCTGCCGGGGCTCGAGGAGCTGAAGGGGGCAGGGCTGCTTTCCGGCCGCATCCCTTCCAATTTCGGCGTGCCCCTGCCGATGATGAGCGACGAGCTGCGCGAGGATGAAGATCCGATAACGCAACTTGATCTGGAAGAGCTGGGCCTGCTTGCGCCTGGTGGTGGCGACGGCGACGATTGAGATCGTTATCGCACGGGTGACAAGACGCAGAAACTTTATGCTCACACCCTGTTGAACCGGCGATTTGTCGTTTGTAAAAGCCTTTCAAACGTCTTACATCGTCTGAAAGCGAAATTCAGGAGTTTCAGTTATGGGTTCTTTTAGTGTGTGGCATTGGCTCATCGTGCTGGTGATTGTTCTCGTCCTTTTCGGACGCGGCAAGATCCCGGAACTGATGGGCGATGTCGCCAAGGGCATCAAGAGCTTCAAGAAGGGCATGGCTGACGAAGATCAGACGCCGCCGCCGGCCGATGTCAACGCAAAGACCGTCGACCACAAGGCTGACGAGATCAAGTAAGCGGCACTGCCGTCTGGTTTGAGACTGACACGCGTTAGGGTCTCGGGAGCATATTGATGTTTGATATCGGCTGGAGCGAGCTGCTGGTGATTGCGGTCGTGCTGATCGTGGTTGTCGGGCCGAAAGACTTGCCGCCCATGATCCGCGCCTTCGGCAAGACCATGGCCGGTCTTCGCAAGATGGCAGGGGAGTTCCGCAGCCAGTTTGATGAGGCCCTCAAAGAGGCCGACATGGACGATGTGCGCCAGACCATCTCCGATGTCCGCAATCTCAACCCGACCAACTCGCTGCGCGATGCGATGAACCCGCTTCGCCAGCTCGGCAACGAGATCAAATCCGATCTTCAGAAGGCGACAACGCCACCTGAGAGCCTGTCATCCACGCCTGCGACCTCGACGGCAGCACCTGCGACCAGTGAACCGGTTGCACCGCTCGTCAGCGTTCCCGAACCTGAGATGAAGCTACCGGATACGCCGCCCGTGACTGCCGCCCCCGTTGCGGCACCGGTCGTGCCGGCGGAAAAGCCGAAGCGTGCCCGGGCGAAATCGATTGCGACCGTCGAGGCGGAAGCGGTTGCCGCCAGGCCGAAACGCGCCAGCCGCGCCAAAGCGGTCGCGGCGTCAGCGCCCGTTGCTGTCAACTCCACGGAAAGTTCAGCTGCAAAGCCGACCGTCAAAGCCGTCGCTAAAAAAGCGGCCGCCAGGAAGGTCGTGGCTGAAAAGCCTGTCGTTGTCGCTGATGCCAAGCCGGCAAAGCCGGCGAAAACCAAGGCTGCAAAGCCCAAGAAGGACGAAGCATGAGCGGGGACATCGAGGACAAGCCGCAGCCGCTTATCGAACATCTGATGGAACTGCGCACGCGACTGATCTGGTCGCTGGGTGCGTTCTTCGTTGCCTTCATCGCCTGTTTTGCCGTAGCCAAGCATCTCTTCAACCTGCTTGTCATTCCCTATAAGTGGGCGGTTCTCTGGGCGGGCCTTGATGTGACGAAGTCATCGCTGATCTATACCGCGCCCCAGGAATTCTTCTTCACGCAGATCAAGGTCGCGATGTTCGGCGCAATGGTAATTTCCTTTCCGGTGATCGCCTCGCAGCTTTATAAATTCGTGGCGCCAGGCCTCTACAAGAATGAGCGCGCCGCGTTCCTGCCGTTCCTCATCGCATCGCCGATCCTGTTCCTCATCGGTGCGGCGCTCGTCTATTTCTTCTTCACGCCGATGGTCATGTGGTTCTTCCTGGCCATGCAGCAATTGCCGGAAGATGGTGAGGTCGCGATTTCACTGATGCCGAAGGTGTCGGAATATCTGAGCCTCATCATGACGCTGGTGCTGTCCTTCGGTCTGGTGTTCCAGCTGCCGGTGGTCACCACGCTTCTGGCGCGCGTCGGCCTTCTGACCAGCGACTGGCTGCGTGAGAAGCGCAAGTTTGCGATTGTCATGGCCTTTGTGGTCGCGGCCGTGCTGACCCCGCCGGACCCGATGTCCCAGATCGGTCTTGCACTGCCTGCGATCATTCTCTACGAGATTTCCATCTATATGGCTCGACTCGTGGAGAGGAAACGTGCTGCGGAATCCGCAAGTACGGAGCTGGAGGAGACCTGAGTTTTCGACGGTCTCGCCGCTCAAGACATTTCCTCGCGCCGGGCTTCTGCCCGGCGTTTTGCTGTAAAACACCGGTGATGCAACAACGGTCTGGAACGACGATGCACGACATTAAATGGATACGTGAAAACCCCGAAGCTTTCGACGCGGCGCTTGCACGCCGTGGCGCGGAGCCTGCGGCCGCAGGCCTGATCGCGCTGGATGAAAAGCGCCGTTCCGTCATCCAGTCCCTGCAGGACATGCAGTCCCGCCGCAATGCCGCCTCCAAGGAAATCGGCGCCGCCATGGCGCAGAAGAACATGGAGCTTGCGGAAAAACTCAAAGCCGAAGTCGCCGACCTCAAGGACAAGATGCCGCGCGCCGAGGAGGAGGACCGCCAGGTCACCGCCGAGCTGAACGACGCCCTGTCGCGCCTGCCCAATATTCCCTTCGACGATGTGCCTGACGGCAAGGACGAGCACGACAACGTTGTGACCCGCGTCGCCGGCCAGAAGCCCGGCTGGAACCATGCAGCCAAGGAGCATTTCGAAATCGGCGAAGCACTTGGTTATATGGATTTCGAGCGGGCCGCCAAGCTTTCGGGTTCGCGTTTCACCGTCCTCACCAGCCAGCTCGCGCGGCTGGAGCGGGCGCTCGGCCAGTTCATGATCGACCTGCACACCTCGGAACATGGCTATACCGAAGTTTCCTCGCCGCTGATGGTGCGGGACGAGGCTATGTTCGGCACCGGCCAATTGCCGAAGTTTGCCGAAGACCTGTTCAAGACCACGGATGGCCGCTGGTTGATCCCGACGGCCGAGGTGACGCTGACCAACCTCGTGTCAGGCGAAATTCTCGAACAGGAGAAGCTGCCGCTGCGTTTCACCGCGCTCACACCGTCCTTCCGCTCGGAAGCGGGCTCGGCCGGTCGCGATACGCGCGGCATGTTGCGCCAGCACCAGTTCTGGAAATGCGAACTCGTCTCCATCACCGACGCGGAAAGTGCCGTTGCCGAACATGAGCGTATGACGGCATGTGCCGAGGAAGTGCTGAAACGTCTCGGCCTGCATTTCCGCACCATGACGCTCTGCACCGGTGACATGGGTTTTGGCGCCCGCAAGACCTATGATCTGGAAGTGTGGCTGCCGGGCCAGAACACCTATCGCGAAATCTCGTCCTGCTCGGTCTGCGGCGATTTCCAGGCGCGCCGCATGAATGCGCGCTACCGCGGCAAGGACGACAAGGCGACGAAGTTCGTGCACACGCTGAACGGTTCCGGCACGGCTGTCGGCCGCTGCCTGATCGCCGTTCTCGAGAATTACCTGAACGATGACGGCTCTGTGACCATTCCGGACGTGCTGCTGCCTTATATGGGCGGTCTGACGCGGATCGAGAAGGCGGCTTGATTGCCAGTCTGTTGAGACGCCGCCGTCATACCGGCCTCGAGCCGGATCCAGCCAGCCCAAGTCCTTGGGCTGAAAGAGTCCTTCCCGTCGCGCACACGCGCGCCGACTGGATGCCGGATCAAGTCCGGCATGACGGTTATGGGAAGGCTCAGTACGCGAAAGAAACGACCAGCGGGAGAGAAACATGCGGATTTTGCTGACAAACGACGACGGTATCCACGCCGAAGGGCTGGCGGTGCTGGAGCGTATCGCCCGCACCTTGTCCGACGACGTCTGGATCGTTGCGCCGGAGACGGACCAGAGCGGGCTTGCTCACTCCCTGACGCTGTCCGAGCCGCTGCGGCTGCGCAAGGTTTCCGACAAGCATTTCGCGCTGCGCGGCACGCCGACCGATTGCGTCATCATGGGCATTCGCGAGGTTCTGCCCGAAAAACCCGATCTCGTGCTGTCGGGTGTCAATGCCGGCGCCAACATGGCTGATGACGTGACCTATTCTGGCACGATTGCCGGCGCCATTGAAGGCACGTTGCAGGGCGTGCGGTCTTTCGCGCTGAGCCAGGCCTTCAGTCATGCTGACGGGCGCATTGTGCCGTGGGAAGTGGCGGAGACCTATGCGCCCGATCTCATTCGCAAGCTGATAAATGTCGATTTGCCCGACGGCACGTTCCTCAACCTCAATTTCCCCAATTGCGCGCCAAAGGATGTGCAGGGCGTTTCCGTTACCGGACAGGGTAAGCTGGATTTCGGCCTGACGGTGGAGGAACGGCAGGACGGTCGCGGTCTTCCTTATTACTGGCTGCGCTTCGGCGAACGCCTCGGCAACTTCCGCGAGGGCACCGATATCCACGCGATAAAGCATGGCAAGATTTCGGTCACGCCGCTGAAGCTTGACCTGACGGACTACACGGTGAAGGATCGGGTTGCGCAAGCACTTGGATTCGGAGTCGCCGATTGAAATCTGCCATGGTCGAAAAGGAAGGTTTTGCAGCTCTCGTTCTGCGCTTGCGGGGCGAGGGGATTTCCGATCTCGACCTGCTGACGGCGGTCGAGCAGACGCCGCGCTCCAAATTCGTGCCTGCGCAATTTGCCGCCGACGCCTATTCCAGCCGCACCATCCCGATCGACTGCGGGTCCTTCATGGAAGGGGCCGACATGGCGGTGAAAATCCTCGCCCGTCTGCAACTGAAACCCGGCCAGCGCGTGCTGGAGATCGGCACTGGCAGCGGCTTCATGACGGCGATCATTGCCCGTCGCGTCGAGCGGGTCTTTTCGCTGGAGCGCTACAAGACGCTGGTTCAGCAGGCGCAGAACTGTCTTGACGACCTTTCGATCCGCAACGTCGTCATCCGCCAGGCGGATGGCAGCAATGGTCTGGTGGGCGAGGGCACTTTTGACCGAATCGTTTCCACGGCCGCCTTCACAACGATGCCCCGCTTCTTTGCCGAGCAGATCGTTTCCGGCGGCATGATGATTGCGCCGATCATCGTTGAGGGTGATCGTTGCGTGATGACGCGCTTTTCCAAGACCGGCAGCCGCTTCGAGAAGGAAGAGCTGTTCGAAGCGCCCTATTTGCCGCTCAGCTCCCATATTGCCCGGCATTTGTGACAGCATAAAAATTTTGAAGGCAATTCATTTTTGTCTTCTAATGTAATGAAGCTCATCAACCCTCTGATTTCAATAGTCATAATTGTTCCATCATGACGCATCCGGTTTTTGTCATGGTTATCGAAGTGTCAAAAAAGCGCCAAACGGCTTAACGTTTTAACGGCGTGGTAACACTAACGCGCTTTAATCATAAACATCGACGCATGGTTTTCCCCACCTCGGGAAATGGGCCTTGCAAGAAGTGAATTTGGTGCCGGATCGATCTCGATGCGGCGGGTTGGCGTCAGTGTAGATCGAGTCATGCGTATGAGACATTCGTCTAAAATCGGAAAATCAGTCGCAAAAATGTTCGCAGCGGCATTGCTGGCAAGCGTCGCAACGGGCTGTAGCTCGGATGCCACGCGGTTCAGCGGCCTCTTTTCCAGTGGACCGGATCAGATGACCACGGCGTCAATTCCTGCCCGTCAGGGCGGCGGTGCTTACGGGCAGGCCCCGGTTCCGCAGGGTGACATGAATGGCGGTTACGCCTCTGCCGCGCCGCAGGGTGGCTATGCCAACCAGAACATGGCCGGCAATTCCTATCCGCAGCAATCCGGCGGTTATGGTGGCGTTCAGCCGTCCACCGCCCGCGCCTCGGCGTCGCCGGTGCAGCGCTCGGAGCTGTCTGCGCCGACAGCCGTGGCGAGCCGCGATCCA
>NZ_JBQYSN010000142.1:0-8734 GCF_052686535.1 Agrobacterium sp. DKPNP3
TGGCGCTGCCCGCCCGACAGGTCCTTTGGCTTGCGATCGAGATAGGGCGTCACCTCCAGAATGCGCGCCGCGTCGTCGACGCGGCGGTCGATCTCGGCCTTGTCCGTGCCGCGCATCTTGAGGCCGAAGCCGATATTCTGGCGAACGGTCAGGTGCGGATAAAGCGCATAGTTCTGAAACACCATTGCGATGTCGCGGTCACCCGGCGCAAGGTCCGTCACTTCGTTGTCGCCGATGAAAATCTGCCCTTCGCTTGCCGGTTCGAGACCGGCGAGGATTTTCAGCATCGTCGACTTGCCGCAGCCGGAAGGCCCGACAAGCACCACGAACTCGCCATTCTCGATCTCGAGCGAAAAGGGCCTGAGAACGTTGAGCGCGCCATAGGACTTGCTGACGTTGCGAATGGAAATATTGGCCATGCTTATTTCTCCGCGCCAGCGGTGAGGCCGCCGACCAAATAACGTTCAAGGAACAGGTAGATTGCGATGATCGGCAGCGCGATGAACACCGATGCGGCGGAAATGTCGTTCCAGTAGGTGACATATTCGCCCTGCATCGTGGTGATGCCGAGATTGGCCGTCCAGTTGTCCGGCGAGTTGACGAGGAAGGTGCGCGCATAGGCATAGTCTGCCCAGCTGAGCACAAAGGCATAAAGTGCGGTGGCCGCAAGACCGGGCGTGGCGATCGGAAGCACGACGCGCACCATCGCACCGATCGGCGAGCAGCCGTCGACCATGGCGGCCTGTTCCAACTCCTTCGGAATAGTGTCGAAATAACCTTTCAGCATCCATGTGGCGAAAGGAATGATCATGGTCGAATGCGCCAGAACCAGCGTCCACAGGCTGCCGATCAGGCCGAAGCTGGAAAAAATCGAAAACAGCGGAATGACCAGCAGCGTCGCGGGCAACATCTTCGCCGTCAGGACGAAGAGACCCATGGTCGCGCCGCCCCGCATGGAGTAGCGCGACAGCGCATAACCGGCGCTGACGGAGACGAGCATAGACAGCGCCACCGAGCCGATGGCCGCCAGCATCGAGTTCCACAGCCACAGCAGGATCGGTTTTGCCGCCCAGACCCTGGCGAAAATGTCCCATTGCGCATCATCCGGCCAGAAGGTCGGCGGCAGGCGGTACAGTTCATCGGTGGTGGAGAGCGCCGTGACCAGAAGCCAGTAGACCGGGAAGAGGATCATCACCAGCGTGAAGATCACAGTCGCGTAGAGGGCAAGGCTCTGTAAAAATGTGCGTTTCATCAAAGCCTCCTCAATAGATCGATTTCGAACGCCGGCCGAGCATCAGAAGGCTCGCGACGATGCAGATCACCAGCGTCAGCACGCCGACGGCGGCGGCACGGCCGAAATTGTGGTACTGGAAGGCCTGGTCGTAGGTCATGATCGACAGCGTCTGGGTCGACCGCAGCGGCCCGCCGCCGGTCAGGACCTTGATGATCGAAAAGTCGCGGAATACCCATAGCAGCGTCAGCACCAGCGTCACGCCCAGCACCGGCATCAAAAGCGGCATGGTGATCCAGCGGAATCGCTGCCACACACTGGCGCCATCCACCTTGGCCGCCGCATAATAATCGGCGGGGATGGACTGCAGGCCAGCCAGACACATGATCGACACGAAGGGAAAGCCCTTCCAGACCATGGTGATGGCAACGGCCCAGAAGGCGGCTGTCGAACTGCTGACCCAGGGGATCATCTGGTCGGTGAAACCGAGCTTTATCGCCAGCCAGCCGAACAGGCCGAAGGAGGTGTCGAACATCCATGCAAAGATGACGACCGCAATGATTTCCGGCACCGCCCAAGGGAGCGCCATTCCCAACCGCGCGACGGTGCGGCCCTTGAAACGGTTATTGGCCAGAAGCGCCGTGCTGAGGCCAACAGCAACACTGCCGGCGGTCACGACGATGACCAGTTTCAGCGTCACCCAGCAGGCCAGCCAGAATTCCGGCGACGAAAACAACCAATTATAATTGGCCAACGAAAACGGCCGGCTGGCACCGCCGAGCCTTGGTATCTTGACCTGCTGGAACGACAGGTCGATGGCCAAAACGAGCGGCCAGACGATGATGGCGGCAACCATCAGGACCGCGGGCGCGATCAGAATATAGCCGAGAAGATGTTGCCGGCTGGGACGTGCCAGATCGAAAAACTTGCGACGCCCAGCCCGAACGGGTTCGGTCATGGATGGTCCTCCTGCCGGATGCGGATGATGGCCATGGCCCTTTCAAGCGGGCCATGGAGAAACGACGGGATCAACCCTTGATGGCTTCGGCCTTGGCCTGCATGGTTTTGGCCACCTCCGCCGGATCGAGATCCTGAATGATCATTCGCTGGCTTTCTTCCATCACCATCTTGCTGAACTCGTTGTAGAAAAGCTCAAGTCCGGTCGGAATGCGGTCGATACCGGCTTCCGACGCGGCCTTCATCGTCTCAATCAGCACCGGAAAATGCGGGATGGTCTTTTCAACGCCCGAGACGTCGGCCTTCGGGCTTGGCGGGGTGTTGCCGCCGAGGGTGGCATAGCTGCGCTGGAATTCCGGTGACATCGTCAGCTTGATGAAATCCCAGACAAGGGCCTTCTGGTCGTCGGGAATATCGGCTGGCATCGCCAGCACGTTGGAAGATCCGCCGAGCGGCGGATGAAGCGGTGGCGCGGCGTAGACGATGTCAGCCTTGGCCGAACCCTTTTCGGTCGTACCGTAAAGCCAGGGCCCATCGAGCCGCATCGCCATCTTGCCATCGGCAAAGAGCTTGCGCACGTCGCTGGCGCTCATGTCGACCGGGCTGATGCCGCTCTTCATCACGGTTTTCCAGCGTGAAAGACCCTCCACCATCTGCGGCGTGTCGATGGTGATATTGCCGTCCCTGTCGGTCCAGTAGGCGCCGGCGTCGAGGATGTAGTTCAGCATCTCCGTCAGATATTGCCCCGGACCACCCTTCGTTTCATGGCCGGTGCCGAACTGATCGATAATGCCGTCGCCGTTCAGATCCTTAGTCGTGGCTTTCGCAGCGGCCAGAAACTCATCATAGCTCTTCGGAACTGCGACGCCCGCCTCTTCCAAAATCTTCTTGTTGTAGGCCATCACGAAACCGAAGTAGTTGGTCATGATACAGACGGTTTCGCCATTCCATTCGCATTTCTGCTGGCCGGCCCAGCCCGTCATGTCGATGCCGTCTTTCTTCAGCCACGGGTCGAGAGGCTCGAGCCAGCCACTATCGGCAAACATCTGAAATTCGAAGGACGCCAGATGCACGATCTGCGGCGGCTGGTTGGCCGCAAAAAGCGTCGTCATCGTGTCGGCATAGGAACTGCGCTCGGCCTTGGTGAATTCGATTTTCACGCCCGGATGCTGTTTCTCGAAGGCGGCAATGGCAGAACGCCACCATTCGCCCGTGCCAGCATCGTCCGTCTGCCAGGAAATGAATTTCAAAACGGTATCGGCCATGGCGGGACCAAATCCGCCTACGGTCATCAACATCGCGGTCGCTGTGCCGAGCGCCAGCTTTTTTATTCTTTTGGTCATGGGTTCCTCCTCCAGAAAACCAGTTCAGATACGTTCAATAAGGGCGAGCGCCGCCTCCGACGGCTTGACGCCAAGTCCCGGTCCGGAGGGCAGGTAATATCTGCCTTCGCGGCAATCCATATCGCCGGCGAGCAGGCGGCGGTTGGGTTCGAAAATCGAGTGCTGGAACTCGTGCCCCTTCAGGGTCGGCAATGTCGATGACGCCTGCAGGCTCGCAGCAAGGAAGATACCTGCACCGACTGTTGCGTGCGGGATCACGTCAATGCCGTGCTCGGCCGCGAGCGCGCCGATGCGGATGAAATTGGTGATGCCCTTATGCCCCATTTCCGGCTGCACGATCGCGATGCGGCAGCGTTCGATGCGGGCGCGCATGTCCCAATGGGTGCGCCATTCCTCGCCGACGGCAATCGGGACCTCTGTTCCCTTCGAAACCTTTTCCAGCCCTGCGATGTCTTCCGTCCAGACCGGCGCTTCGGCGAACCACGGGTCGAACGGCGTCATCTCGGCTATGAGTTCCAGCGCCCGCTCCGGCGTCTGGTTCCAGTGCATGTCAGCGGCGATTTTTGCCTGCGGGCCGAGGACATGCCGGAGATTGGCGATTTCCGCCGCCGGGCCATCATCAGCCACCGGCGTCGCGAATTTGAAAGCATCAAAACCGCGATCCTGCCAATATTTCGCCAGTTCCCCGCGCGCCTTCAATGTCTTTTCAGGCAGGCCCGAAACATAGGCCGAAAAGCTGTCAACACCGCCGCCAAGAAGGTCGCGGATGGATTTTCCGGCTTCCTGCCCGGCAATGTCCCAGAGCGCAATATCGAGCGCGGCAAGCGCATCGACGTAAAAGCCGCCGGTATAACCGCGCACCCGCATCATGTCGTAAAGGTCGTCGTAAACAGCCGAGGGATCGGACGCATCCCGGCCGATCACGAAACCGGCGAGAAGATCGTTGATGAGGGCGGCAACCGCGCCGGGGGCGACAATACCATAGGTCTCACCCCAGCCGACGGTGCCCGCCTCAGTCGTCATGCGCACTAGCACGCTGCGGTCGAAGGTGGGGTAGACCGTTCGATTGCCCTTGCGCACGATGTAGCCGTTGGGATTGACCACCTCCCCTTCCCTCAGCGCACCGAGATAGGGAACCTTGCGCGGCTGGGTCAGCGTGAAGACCTCGACGGTTGCGATGGGGCTGTTCATGCGGCCTCCACGGCAACAAGGCCAAGCTCGACCAGATTGGCATCGATATCGGCAATGGCCGCCGCATCAAGCTCGGGTGTCGGCGCACGCACGCCGATACCTTCGATCACGCCGCGGCGGGCGAGCACATATTTGGTCAGTCGCATGCGATAGACCGCCTGCAACACCAGAAGCGGCAATGTGCGGACATAAATCCGGCGAGCCTCCTCCTGCCGCCCGCCAACAAGCGCCCGGTCGATGGCCACATGTTCCTCGGCGATCTCCAGCGCTGGCATGGCCGCCGTAGCGCCTCGGGCATATTCGTCGAGAATGTAACGCGCACCGCCGCCACCGATGACGCCCTTCAGCGTCGAAGGCGCATGGGCGATGAGGTGGCTGATGGCCGGGCCGGCCGGAAGCGTTTCTTCCTTGACATAGGCCACCTGCGGCAACGCCCGCACGATTTCCACGATCGCCTGCGGCGAAAGATCGGAGCCGCGCGGCGCAGGCGCGTTCTGCAGGATGATTTCGACTTCGGGCAGCGCCTCGACGATCCTGCCGAGGAATTCGATCAGCGCTGTCGCATCCGTGCCGACCGATTTCGGCGGCTGCACCATCAGGTGGCGAATGCCAAGCGCCGATGCCGCCCGCCCATGCTCGACCACCTCACGCCAGTCGGCAGCGCTGGCACCCGCCACAACCGGCACCCGACCTGCCACCGCATCGACGACGATCTTCAGCAACGTCGCGCGTTCGGCGGCATTCAAAGTCTCAACTTCGCTGGCGAAACCGGGAAACACGACACCATCCACGCCCTTGTCGAGCGCAAAGACCACCAGCCGCTTCATACCCGTTTCGTCAATGCCGCCATCCGCCAGAAAAGGCGTGGGCAAAACAGGCAGAATCCCCTTGAGGCCAGCCATCATTATTTTCCTCCTGATCTAGTATCATATTTTGATACCTTGAATTCACTAATTGACACTACATAGACTTGCGACTTATGACAAGCCCCAAGATGAAATGAACGAGGAGGTTCAAGACATGGCAGCAGCGGCGAACTCGATTATCGTCGATTGGGGAACGACATCGCTGAGGGCGGCGCTCGTTGGCGAAGACGGCGAAGAGCTCGATCATCTTGAAACCGCCGACGGTATTTCGAGCCTTGACAAGGGTGAGCATGAGGCGGCGCTGATGGCGGCACTCGCACCCTGGTTTTCACGCCACGGGCCCCTGCCTGTCGCCGCGCTCGGCATGATCACCAGCCGCAACGGCTGGGTCGAAGTCGCTTATGTGCCGTGCCCGGCAGGCCCGGCGGAACTTGCCGCCGGCACGGTGCGCAGGTCGCTGCCGAACGGCTCCGACCTCGTCTTCCTGCCGGGTCTCAACGATCCCGCCCGCCAGCCCTTTCCAGACGTGATGCGCGGTGAAGAAACCCAGATCGTCGGCCACGGCCTTTGTGAAGACGCTACCCTCATCATCCCCGGAACCCATAGCAAATGGGCGCGGGTGAAGGCGCGGCGGATCGACGGTTTTCAGACATTCGTGACCGGTGAAATCTTCAACCTGCTCATCAATCATTCCTTCATCGCGCGTGGCTCCACGCAGCCGCCGATCGATGATCCAGAGGCCTATCTCTGGGGTCTGAAAGACGCAAAACGATCCGCTGCCATGCTGTCGCTCATGTTTTCAGCGCGAACCGGCGGGCTTGCCGGCCGGCTTTCACCGGATCAGTTGCGCTCCTTTGTGCGCGGACTGGTCATCGGGCAGGAGTTTCGGCAGGCCCGCGAGGCCGGATGGTATGCGGAGGGAGACGAAGCCGCTATCGTCGGCAATGACGGCCTGAACGATCTCTATCTGGTTGCCGCAGAGGTGTTCGGTCTCAAGACATCCGTGGGAGCGGATGACGCCCTTACAAAAGGCGCCCTGACTGTGCTGCAGCACGCCCTTTCGTGACCCTTGCCGATCGCGGGGTGCCTAAATGACGGCATCCTGCTTCCAACAGAATTTTTCAGGACCAATCATGTACGACTTTCCGGTCAATATCGGCACCAGCCGTCACGAAAACGATGTCCTTGCCGTCCTTGCCCGCCTTCAGCGCATCGGCGTTCCAACCAATCCGATCGCCTTTTATGGGTCATCTTCATTTCGGATCTGGAACTCGGTGACCGAAGATCTCGGCTCGCTGGATATCGTCAATCTCGGATTTGGCGGCGGCACCTATCTCTCCGCCAGCCATTATCTGCATCAGTTGCTGGTTCCCTTGAGGCCCGCCAAGGTGGTGCTTTATTTCGGCGAGAACGACATTGCCAGCGACGGCCTCAAGGCCGGGACCACGCTTCGGCACCTGCAGGATTTACGGGACGGCATCTCTCGCACCCTCCCGCAGGCGGAGGTGTTTGTCCTAGCCATCAAGCCCAGTCCGGCGCGCTGGATTTATCGACACGAATTCGATCTTTTCAATCAGCTGGCGCGCGACTGGTGCGAGAGCCGCGACCGCACGACATGGTGTGATCCAAACGCCGGCCTCCTTGGTGAGAATGGCCTGCCGATGTTCCGTTTTTACCTACCCGATCTGGTCCACCTCAACGCAGCAGGCTACGCGGTCTGGTCGGAAGCGTTTAGAAACGCGTCGGGTCTGTTGAACTGAGAAAAGGCACTACAGTTGCCTCTCTAAGGGTACCGAACTTATTGTGCTTTGATCGGCTCGCCTTCGCCGGAAGGTATTTGGTGTAGCGGCCACTAGCCGCGGCGCCTCGACTCGCGACAGCTGCTTGGCTGCACCGCCGCCTGCTCAACATGATGCCTCCGATTAGCGCATTCCGCCCGAACTCGGCGTCTAAGACGCCATCGACGTCGTCTCGAACCGGCAGAAAGCACCGCCTAAAAAGAGTCAGGTGCTCGGCACAGAATCACAAGTAATTCTCTCGATTCAAGATTTTAGCGAGAGCTTTTCGTTAACGAGTCAGCTACTTATGGGCAATCGCAAGCTTGGCCGGATGCTTACCCTTGGGGCTTGAGAAAAGCCGTTTCAACCCTTGTCCAACGGGGTCGTCGCGTTCATTCCGACCAAACGCGAGCCAAGTTTTCGCCTTGCCCCGCTCCGGGGTCCTGAACCATTTCTGCGTCAAGGGTTTGATGCGGGATCGGTATTCGTACCCCAGCCGATGCGCCAAACTGATAGGCTGGACGTCAGCATATTGGTGAGGCCGCCGGTCGCAGTCTTTTCCCTTGCGTCCTGCAAGTCGATGCCAATGCCATGGTCTGGCTGCATTCGCCCAAGACCCCAGAACGGCCGACCTACATACATGACCTTATTCGGATGCCGCCGACTTACGTGCCCGGCAGCTTCACCAGCATTTCGCCTGTTAAGCCGTGCAAACGCCACCTTCGCCTTGAAAGCCGTACTATGTTCCGGCGCGGTCCTTACGTCATGGCACCTCCTGTTCCCGGCATCTAAGCCGATCTCAGGTAGAAACTCCACTTATTGTAGCTGTACAGATTTCCTGAGCCACCTCTATAAGCTCATTCGCCGAATGGATCGATCAACACCTTGCATTGCGTCGTTCGCTTTCGCAGCGCCTCGAATGCCATAGGCATGTCGCCGAGGCCCACGACATCGGAAATCAGGTTCTGCGGCGTAAAGCGTCCGGAATCGAGGGCATCGATCGCGGTTGCGAATTCGTGCATGTTGAAAAACACCGACATGACGATCGTCACTTCCTTCGAGATCGCCCGGAAGGAGTCCATGTGGTCGACAGCCGTGCAGAGCCCCAGGACCACGATCTTGCCGCGCGGCCGCACCAGTGAAATGCAGTGATCGATCATGCCCGGCCGCCCCACGCATTCGAACACGATATCGGGCCGTCCGTCGCAGGCCGCCGCTGCCTGGACGGCGATGTCGTCGTGCGAGACGACGAAACCGGTTGCTCCGAGAGCCATGGCCCGCTGCGCCTGCAAATCCGAAAGATCCGCCAACACGACCTTTCGCGCGCCTTGCCGTCGCGCCCAGAAGGCGACGGCAAGGCCGATCGCG
>NZ_JBQYSN010000143.1:0-8724 GCF_052686535.1 Agrobacterium sp. DKPNP3
CTTGGCGGCAGGGGCAGTTGCTGCGGGTTGCGGCTGCTCAACCGGCTTTTCAGCGGGAACGGCCGGGTTCGGCAGGCGAATGATCATGTCGTTGCTGCGGCCGCCGGTTGCCGCCAGTTGTTCTTTCAGCCGCGCGACTTCCTGGTTGCGCAGGGTCAGCATCGTGTCGAGGTCGGCGTTTTTGGCGATGGTGCTCGCCAGCTGTTCCTCCAGCCTTGTTACCTTGCGGCTTTCGCGCGCAACGGCCTCCATCGCTTCCCGGTTGCGGCTGGCGATATCCTGAAGTTCTCGGGTGACGGTCTCGCCTTCCTTACGGAAGCGTGTGGCGCTTTGCTTGGCCTGTTCGGCTTCAAGGTCGCGGGTGGCGGCGAGGATTTTCGAATCATCCAGCTCGCGCGTCAGGTTGGTGAGGCGCGCGGTGAGGTCGGCCATCTGGTTCGCGCGCTCGTTGGCGGCCTGCTCCTGTTGCGAAAGCGCGGCCTGAATCGTAGAGGCGCGGTCTTCGGCGGCGTCGAGTGCAGCGCGCAATTCGCCGATCTCCAGCGTCAGTTCCTCGATTTTCAGCGACAGGCTACGGTTTTGTTCGCCCAGCCGATAGGCATCGCTGGAGGCGGCTTCGTTGGCAAGGCGCAGCGATGTGTTCTTCTCCCGCTCCGTTTCCAGCTCCTGGCGCACCTTGGCGTTTTCGGCGGCATAGAGTGCACGGGCCATGTCCTTCTGGGCGCGCACTTCCTGCGGGCTGATGGGCATCGTGGCGCGGATGCGCTTTTCCGTATAGGCGACGATCCGCCGGTGGATCGCAGGTGCGATCAACAGAGCCAGCAGGGTTGCGGTGAGAAAACCCAGTCCGAAGAGAATGGCATATTCGATCACGCTTTACAGTCTCCGAAACTCAGATACGCGCGCATTCGGAAAGAGGGGCGCGAAAACACGTTACGCTATTATTGCAACCGTGGGGAGGGGTTTCCCTTCGGCAATTCATGGGCGGGACCTTGCCACTTGTTTCTTCTCCCCGAGGGGGAGACGTCCGCGTCAGCGGGATGAGGGGGCGAGGGTTATGAGATACGGCAAAGTTGCCCCCTCATCCGACCCTTCTGGCCACCTTCTCCCCGGCGGGGCGAAGAAAGCTGCCGCAGCCTCATCCTATAGACCACCGTTAGCTCCGGTTAGACCTCAGAGAATCAGAACGGGTTCCAGGTCGGCTGCTGGGTGAGCTTCAGGTAACCGACGTTGATGCCGAGGCGCGCGCCGATGCCGGTGCGGATGGGCGCCAGCGTCACGTCGCTGCTTTTCAGATAGGTCATGCCGACACCGGCGACGATGAAGGCGGAGCCACTGACGCCGCCATAACGGCGATAAAGCGAATCGACGGAGGGCAGATTATAGACCAGCATCATGGCGCGGGTGCCCTGTCCGCCATAATCAAGCCCGAGCGACGGTCCTTGCCAGAAGACGGGGTGTTGGCCGGCATTCTTGGTGTAGAGCGTGCCTTCGCCGTAGGTGAGGCCGGCAACGAAGGCGCCGGAGCCTTCCTGGCCGAGAATGTAGCCGTTCGGAAGGCCATATTGCTGGAAGGCCCGCTCCACCACCTTGGCAAGGCCGCCTGTGGTTTCACCGAAGAATCCGTGGCCTGCATCCACGACTTCCTGGAAAGTATACTGATCGCTGTTCTGGGCCGCCGCCGGCGCAACCCACATCAACAGGCTCGCAAGGAGCGCAACAATCTTTCCCAGTCCGAGGCGTGCAATGGTGCGGGTTTTCGTAAGGCGCATCGTCATGTCCGTCCGTCTGTTTCGTTGGCGCATCAGCCCAAAAATCCGAATCGATTTTCGAAAGGGCGGCCGCGCAGAGTCAAAGTTCTACAGCATGTTTCGTGCATTCTTGCGGATACACGGGGCTCCAGTGTGGCCTGTTAAGGCATTTGGCATTTTGAAACCATCCTATTAACAATCGGTTTACCAAATATGGTGTCATTATGGCTTAACAATTTCCACACCGTCCGCGCCTCCCTTGCGCAGGAGAGAATTTTATGACCAGCAAACTCAATATCACGCTGTCCGGTCCCGATCTGGCGGCCCTTTTGTGCAGCCGTGTGTGCCATGACGTGATATCCCCTGTCGGCGCCATCAATAACGGCCTCGAACTTCTGGACGAGGGCGGCACGGATGACGACGCCCTCGACCTCATCCGCACGTCCGCCCTTAACGCATCCGTGCGGCTTAAGTTCGCCCGCCTTGCATTCGGCGCTTCCGGTTCCGCCGGCGCGTCGATCGATACCGGTGAGGCCGAAAAGGCTGCGCAGGATTTCGCCGCCGCCGAAAAGAAGGCGGAGGTCAGCTGGAACGGTCCGCGCGCCATCGTTGCGAAGAATCGTGTCAAACTTCTGCTCAACCTTTTCCTCGTCGCTTACGGCGCGATCCCGCGCGGCGGCAATGTGGATGTGCTGCTGGAAAATCCCGATGGCGACGCCAGGTTCGAGATCACCGTCAAGGGCCGGATGATGCGCGTGCCGGCGAAGTTCGTGGAAATTTACGAGGGCCGGCTGGAAGAGGCGGTCGACGCCCATTCCGTGCAGCCATACTACACGCTGCTTCTGGCTGAAGAGGCCAACATGGAGGTGGACTACAAGGTGCATGACGATCGCATTGTCTTCACGGCGAAGTCGATCACGGCGTGATCGTTTCGGTGCGAGCGTGACGTTATCAGGGGTCGGGCCGGCTTTGCCAGTGCCCGGCCTTTTCGTTTGAGAGGAGGAGATTTCTTGATCCGCATCGAAACCCCGCGTCTCTGTCTTCGGCCGCATGCCATCGAGGATGAGGGGCGCTATTGCGCGTTCTGGAGCGCTGCCATCCAGCCGATCCCCGGCGTGAGTTCGATCGCGCCGCTCGATCCGGAGCTCGCCTTCGCACGGCTTCTGCGCTTCATCGGCCACTGGTCCGTCTTCGGCTTCGGCCCCTTCGTGGTGGAGGAAACCGCCACGGGGCGGATCGTCGGCGAGGTCGGTCTCGCCAACATGCGCCGCGGCCACGGTGCGGATTTCGATACCGCGCCGGAGGCTATGTGGAAGATCGACAGGGATCTGACGGGAAAGGGCGTCGCCAGCGAGGCGGTGCAGGCCGCCCTTGGCTGGTTCGACGCGCAGGGCATATCAAACCGGATCGTGTGCATGATCGATCCGCTAAACACGCCCTCCCTCGCAATCGCCAACCGCTTCGGCTTCCGGCCTTTGCGGGATACGACGTTCCGGGAATGCCCGGTGAGGTTGTTTGAGCGGGTTGTTCAGACCCGCTGATTCGCATCAATCAGGCCGGGTTGTCCGCCAAATGACGATAAACGAGATCGGACGGTAGTGGGCGCGGTGCCGTAGGGTCCAGCACCCCGCCTATACGCTCCGCAACGGCGGCGGATTGGCGGTTGGATGCGCTGACGTAGCTGACGAGGGTTGGAAGCTTGAGGGTGTTGAAGGCCCAGTCGCGCAGTGCCGTTGCGGCTTCTGCTGCATAACCCTTCCTTTCATGGCCGTCGTAAAGCAGCCAGCCCAGTTCCTTCTCAGGATAGAGGGGACCATGATTGATGCCGACCTGACCGATGCATTCTCCACCCTCGGCGAGATCGATCATCAGGGCGCCGTGACCGAAGAACGACCATAATGCCCTGTCCTGACAAAACATCGCCCACGCGGCAGGAAGATCATGCGGTCCGCCAACGCCGGTGGCGCGCGGTGAGGCCATGAAATCGCGATAGGCCGGAAAATCCGCCAGGGCAAGCGGGCGCAATATCAGACGGCTGGTCCTGAGGGTGGGAATAGGGTCGTTCATGGTTCGGCCTGCTCGAAGATGGCAACAAAAAACCCGCTGTCGCCAGCGGGTCTTTTAAAACTGTCCAGTTCCGAAACGGATCAGGCGGTTTCGAGGAATTCCGTGGCGCCGTCCGGCTCGCGCAGCACATAGCCGCGGCCCCAGACGGTTTCGATGTAGTTGGCGCCGCCGGCGGCGTTTGCGAGCTTCTTGCGCAGCTTGCAGATGAAGACGTCGATGATCTTCAGTTCCGGCTCATCCATGCCGCCATAGAGGTGGTTCAGGAACATTTCCTTGGTCAGCGTCGTGCCCTTGCGCAGCGAAAGCAGCTCGAGCATCTGATATTCCTTGCCGGTCAGGTGAACGCGCTGGCCACCCACTTCAACCGTCTTGGCGTCGAGATTGACGATGAGCTCGCCGGTGGCGATGACCGATTGCGCATGGCCCTTGGAACGGCGGACGATCGCGTGAATGCGGGCAACAAGCTCGTCCTTGTGGAACGGCTTCGTCATGTAATCGTCGGCGCCGAAACCGAGACCGCGAACCTTGTCCTCGATGCCGGCCATGCCGGACAGGATGAGGATCGGCGTCTTGACCTTGGAGAGGCGAAGCGTTCTCAGCACCTCGTAGCCCGACATGTCAGGCAGGTTGAGGTCGAGAAGAATAATGTCGTAATCGTAGAGCTTGCCCAGATCCACGCCTTCCTCACCGAGGTCGGTCGTGTAAACGTTAAAGCTTTCCGACTTAAGCATCAGTTCAATGCTCTGCGCTGTCGCGCTGTCGTCTTCAATCAGTAGAACCCGCATAATTATCCCCTTTGCCGCCCGCGAACCGGTAAGTCATTGCCTCGCGCGATGCGGATCCAGACGTTGCCTGATTTGCAGGCTGCCACCAAATGGTTAACAAATTCTAATTGCCTTTGGCAAGGTGTATCGAATTTATTAAGCAAGCTAGGCATTTTGCTGTTTTTGCACGTGAATCCACAATCGCCAAAATTGAAGCTTAACGTGAGGATTTCCCGCTAAGTGATTCAATCGACTCTCACATCGTCTGGCCCGTTTTTTTGGACCTGGCATTTACCGACCCTTAAATGATCGTCGTTATCATTAACGATGCCCGTAAACGAAAGGTTAACAACGGCGGTTTTTTATTAACGTCGGGTAACTTTTGGGAATCATTCCGGCACAGGGAGTAACCCTTGCGGAAAACGGGCGGGTTAAACGGGCCGATCAGGCTGGCATAGTGCCATTTTGATCCGGGTCTCGCTATCCATGGAGTATTGCGTATGAAGTCGCGTGACAGCCTGGTTCGCCTGAAGGAATTTCAGGTCAATGAAAAACGCAGGCAGCTTAACCAGCTGCAGCAGATGATGTCCGAATTCGAGCGGATGGCCAAGGAACTGGTGCATCAGATTTCTCTGGAAGAGAGCAAGTCGGGAATTACCGATCCGACACATTTCGCCTATCCGACCTTCGCCAAGGCCGCGCGCCAGCGAGCGGATAATCTTCAGGTCTCCATCCGGGAGTTGAAGGCTCAGCAGGAGGCGGCGGAAGCGTCGCTGGAAGAGGTGCAGGCCGAATATGAAAAGGCCGCTGCGCTGGAAAACCGCGACGGAGCAATTCGCGCGCGCGCCTGACCAGGGCGTAAATCGGACGAATGATCGTCCTCATTGACGGCTGCCGGTGGATCAGGAGGCAGCTTTCAATGACGGGACGGCTTGCATTTTTTTGGAAGGTCGCTCCTCAAGGGGCGGCCTTTTGTTTTGCTTGGTGTCCGGCCCTGCTGGCGCGACGGCATATCCCGGATTTTTATTGTCCCAGGCCGGGAAAGGGCGTATTTTGAAAGCGTTCCGACCATGAGCCGGAGGGCGTTGCGTGCGCGCCTCAAGCTGGCGCGGACGGCTATGGCAGGGAGGCAAACATGGCCCGCCAATATATCGATTGCCGCGAATTTCCCAGTGACAGCAGATGCACCGTTGCCATTTCGGCCGATTCCCAGGAGGAGCTGATGGAGGCGGCGGTGCAACATGCCGTGGCCGTTCATGGGGCCAAGGACACACCCGAATTTCGCGAGGAAGTGCGCCACAGCATGCACGCGGGGACACCGCCGCTGAAGGTGGCGTGAAACGCATTAAGAAATGGCGCGATATTTGGAACGGTTGTGAGGGATGAAGCTTAAGCCGCTTGTTTCTTCTCCCCGGCGGGGAGAAGTCCGCGGCAGCGGGATGAGGGGGCAAGCTCTCGGTCTATCTCTACCGTTGCCCCCTCATCCGACCCTTCGGGCCACCTTCTCCCCGGCGGGGAGAAGAAATACGCCGCGGCGCTTGCGACTATTCTGCCCTCAGACAGAGGATAAGCCGCCCTTACCCCTGGATAACGTCCGCCCATTCGGCATGACGCAGGGTCTGGGCCTTGAAGAACGGGCAGAGCGGGATGATCTTCCAGCCGCCCTTGCGGGCTTCATCGATGGCGTGGGCGGCGAGCGCCTGGCCGACGCCTTTGCCGCGCAGGGCATCGGGCACGCCGGTGTGGTCGATGATGATGAGGGTGGGGGAGGTGCGCGAATAAGTCATTTCCGCCGTATGGCCGTCGACGGTTGCGAGATATTCGCCGCGCGATCCGGTTTCGGTCGTCTTGATATCCATGATCTTTGCCTTGCCCTTACTTGTTCGTGTCCCCACTGTAACGGCTTGCGGCCGAATTGAAACAGCGGGAAAAGCGAACGCAGTGGACGTGATCCGGTGAACAATCACCGGGGTCGACATGGGGGACTGCGGCCGGAGAGGATATTAAACCGAAAGCCCCGTCGTTCAGACGACGGGGTATCGTTAACGTTCGATCTGGGGCGCTGCGAGGCGCCGTTGCCTTTAGTGGCGATATTGCTGAATGCGCGTGGTGCGCAGGCCGGCAAGGCCATGATCGGCAATCGAGGACTGCCAGGACAGGAATTCTTCAACGGTGAGCGTATAACGCTCGCAGGCCTCTTCGAGGCTCAACAGTCCACCGCGCACGGCGGCAACAACCTCTGCCTTTCTGCGAATGACCCAACGGCGGGTATTGGCAGGCGGAAGATCCGCAATCGTCAGAGGGCTGCCATCGGGGCCGATGACATATTTAACTCGTGGGCGTATCATTTCGGTCATTGGACACTCTATACAAACTCAAGACCATATGACGGGAACTTTAGCCCCGTACCTTTAAAAATTGCCTAAGCAGGTCGTGACAATTTATTAAGAATTTGAACGGTTTCGCCTGATTTGTTCGAGTCGCCTTATTTTGCCGGGCAAAAAATTTCTGCAAAAAACGCGTTTTTTCTCGCTCAGGGGTTGCCGCGGTCACAGCGCCGCAAGTGAAAGGCTGGTTTTTCCGTTGCCCTGGGCGAATTCCGCCGTTCCCTCGTGCTGCAGCCGCAGGCGGTCGCCGGCATTGAGGGCGAGGATGGATATTGCCGATTGCTGTGTGCCGACGGCGGAAGCGTTGCCGGCGACGCTGAGGCCCGTGGCCAAGCCATTGCTGAGAAGTGTGACCCGGTGGCCGGAAGATGCTGCCACGGCAAGGGTGAGGGCAACGAGATAAAGCCCCTTTGCCGGGACGAGCAGTTCGCGCCCGCCCGTCTCCACCGCGTCACCCAGGGCAAAGCCACCCTCCGAGATAGTCAGCAGGGAGAAGCCCGCCGTCGATCCACTGGCGGGTTTCGTCGTGCCGGCCGGCAGCCCTGCCACGGCAAGCGGGCGGTTTGGCAATGACACCCGACCGTCGCCGCTGCACAGCAGCGCCGTGTACCAGTTCGCGCCATCGGGGCTTGTCTTGATCGAAAAGCCGTCATGGCCGGCAAGCCCCATTTCTGCCCGGCCGCTCCAGCCGGTCTGGAACAGGAGAGAGGCCGTATCGGTTTTGGCCGCCTTGTTGATGGTCATGCGGTGGCTGCCATCCTGCTCCGCATGGCTGAAGAGGCTGGCGGCGGAGGAGAGCGTCAGGCGGTTGGTCGTGTTCGGCTCCGTGCCGATGCCAAGCCGGTCCATCCGGCCTGCGGCGGGCAGAGGAAGGTCGCGCCAGTTCTTGTCCTGAAGCACGCGATATTTGCCATCGCTCGCAAACCACGCCGTCCAGCCCGGTTGTGGGGTTATGAACAGCCATGCGCCATCCTGCCGGAATGCGAGTTTTCTCGCCTTGGCTGCGAGGTCGCCCGTGGCATTCGAGGCAAGGAGGAAGCAGTCACCCTCGGCGGGGTTTTCGGGAAGGGTGGAAAGGACGGCCTTCACGACCAGCTGCACGACGGCGTCGAGCTTTTGCAGCGCCTCGTTGTGGGTGACGTGTTTCTGTGCCTGCGAGGGGAGGATGTAGGGAAGGGAAAGTCTCGTCGTCTGTTCCGTCATGGCGTCGGCTCCGCGTTCGTGGTGTCGCGGGTATTGTGACGCGGTGGCGCGGGGCGGGGATGAAAATATTTTTGTCGGGTTGGCGTGTGCCGCTTACCCCCTCTGCCCCTCAAGGGGGAGATCGATCTGCGGCACTGCATTCATCCACTCTCAACCCTTGAGGCTGATTGAAGAGTGAGCCACTTGCCGATTTCCGCCCCTTGAGGGAGAGATGCCCGGCAGGGCAGAGGGAGGTGACGCGGCATACGCAAACAAAAATGCTGGTAGCGGGAATTACCCCGCGTGCCCCACCGCCGCCATCGCACCTTCGGCAATGAAATCCGGATTGGCGAGCGCATCCTCGCCGTCGCCCCGGACCTTGTAGGTCAGCAGGCGCCCGTCGCAATCCAGCGTGCGGCCGCCAGCGGCGCGCAGCACGGCGTCGCCTGCGGCCGTGTCCCACATCATGGTGCGGCTGAAGCGGGGGTAGATATCGGCGGCGCCCTCGGCGAGCATGCAGAACTTCAGCGACGAGCCGACCGAAATGCAGTCCTTCAGGCCGTGCTCTGCGAC
>NZ_JBQYSN010000144.1:0-8511 GCF_052686535.1 Agrobacterium sp. DKPNP3
GCTGGTGACGCCACCTGCCGCTGCCGCGCGGGCAGCGGATTCGATCGTCTCGCGGTGTTCCGCGCCGGGTTCGCCGACAAAAACGCGGGCATCCACCAAACCGGGAACGGCCACCACACCCTTGCAGTCGCGCACCGTCGCCCCCTCGGGCGCGCCCTGATTGTGCGCATCCTTGCCGACTGCGAGAATGGTGCCGTCCGCACCGATAACGATGCTACCGGTCTCATCCAGATTACGGGAGGGATCAACGATACGGAGATTTTTGAGAACGGTCGCGGCACTCATACGCGTTCACCCTGGTTTTGCGAGACAAGCAGGGTTTCCATGACGGCCATGCGCACGGCAACACCCATTTCCACCTGGCTTTCGATGACACTCTGCGGGCCATCGGCGACTTCGGAAGCGATTTCCACGCCGCGGTTCATCGGGCCGGGGTGCATGACGAGCGCATCTTCCTTCGCCGCCTTCAGCTTTTCGGCGTCGAGACCGTAATAATGGAAATATTCGCGCACCGAAGGCACGAAGGAGCCGGACATGCGCTCACGCTGCAGGCGCAGCATCATCACCACATCGGCGTTCTTCAACCCTTCCTTCATGTCGTGGAAAACTTCCACGCTCATGTCGCGAATGCCGGATGGAAGAAGTGTCGCAGGGGCGACGACGCGCACGCGCGCGCCCATCTGGTTGAGCAGGATGATGTTGGAGCGGGCAACGCGCGAATGCAGCACATCGCCGCAGATTGCCACCGTGATACCCGAAAGCTCGCCCTTGGCGCGACGAATGGTCAGTGCGTCGAGCAGCGCCTGCGTCGGGTGCTCATGCTGGCCATCGCCGGCATTGACCACGGAGCAGGCGACCTTTTGCGCTAGAAGCGCTGCCGCACCGGCGGAGGAGTGGCGAACCACCAGCACATCCGGGCGCATGGCATTCAGCGTCATCGCCGTATCGATCAGCGTTTCGCCCTTCTTCACCGAGGAGTTGCCGACCGACATGTTCATCACGTCAGCTCCGAGGCGTTTTCCGGCAAGTTCGAAGGAAGATTGCGTCCGCGTCGAAGCTTCGAAGAAGAGGTTGATCTGCGTCAGCCCCCGAAGCGTCGAGGTCTTTTTCTCGCGCTGGCGGCTGATTTTCACGGCCTCGTCCGCCTTGTCGAGAAGCAGGGTAATATCCTGATGGGAAAGCCCCTTGATGCCGAGAAGATGGCGATGGGGAAAAAAGACCATGGAAATTGTCCTCCGGGTCGCAATAGTCAACGGGTCTATAAAGACAGGTGGCGTTGCGGGCAAGCATGCGATAAGCCGGGTTTTGGCATATACACGCAATAAAGCACGAATCCCGATAGAAGGATGCGAATGACAGGCATGAATCGGACAGAAGAACAGCTCGCCGAACTGAACCAGCCCAGCCTCTGGTCAGGTATTAACGCCTATCGTTCCGATCCGCTGATCGTCGATCTGACCTCCGGCCTGTCGCGTAATCTGAGGGATGAGTACGATCAGCTCGGTCGCTACGTCACCTCGCATGAGGCGCAGGAACTGGCGCGCATGGCGAACCAGGGCGTGCCGCAGCTGCACACCCATGGCCCGCGCGGCGAGCGCTTGGACCAAGTGGAGTTTCACCCGGCTTGGCATGCCCTCATGCGCCGTTCCATGTCCTCAGGTCTGCATTCCAGCGTCTGGGAAAATTCTCCCGATACGCGCGGCAATGAGCACAAGGCCCGCGCCACGAAATTCTACCTGACCTCGCAGCTCGAAGCAGGCCATCTCTGCCCGCTGACCATGACCAGCGCCTCCGTTGCCGCCATCATGGCGTCGCCGCGCGTGCAAAAGGAATGGGCGCCGAAAATCCTGTCGCGCAAATATGATTCCGCGCAGAAGCCGGCCCTGCAGAAAACTGCCGTCACCATCGGCATGGGCATGACGGAAAAGCAGGGCGGCACGGATGTGCGCGCCAACCGCACCACCGCCGAGCGGGTGGGCGAGGGCATCTACCGTCTTTCCGGCCACAAATGGTTCCTTTCCGCGCCGATGAGCGACGGTTTCGTCATGCTTGCCCAGATGGGCGACGGCATGGGCTGTTTCCTCGTGCCACGTTACCTGGAGGACGGTTCGAAGAACGGCCTGCATTTCCAACGCCTGAAGGACAAGCTTGGCAACCGCTCCAACGCGTCAGCCGAAGTCGAGTTTACGGATGCCTTCGGTTATCTGCTTGGCGATCCCGGCAGCGGCATCCGCACGATTCTCGACATGGTGACACTGACGCGGCTCGACTGCGCGCTGGCGTCCGCGGGTATGATGCGCGCCTCGCTTGCCGAAGCCGTGCACTACGCCCGCGGGCGGTCGGTCTTCGGCAAGATGCTGGTCACGCAGCCGATCATGACGCGGGTCTTGGCCGACATGGCGCTGGATGTTGCGGCCGCGACCGCGCTTTCCTTCCGGCTGGCGAGTGCTTTCGATGCCGCCCGCAACAATCCGGCCGAAGCCGCCTATGCGCGGGTTATGACGCCCATCGTCAAATATTGGTGCTGCAAGATTGCGCCGGCACTCATTTATGAGGCGATGGAGTGCCTTGGCGGCAACGGTTACGTGGAAGAGCGACCGATTGCCCGCCACTATCGCGAAGCGCCCGTTAATGCCATCTGGGAGGGCTCCGGCAACGTCATGGCGCTGGATGTGCTGCGTGTTCTCCAGCGTGGCAAGGACCTGTTCGATCTGGTCTTCCAGACGCTGGAGCGTGATCTCGGCCCTGCCGGTAAGAAGACCACCGACGTGCTGCGCGCCGCGATCGCGCTTGCGGAGCGAGACGAGGGTGCGGCTCGCCTCTTGGTCGAGCAGTTCGCGCTTGCGGCCGCTGCCGCCGAGCTTTGCCGCCTCGGCGCCGGCAAGATCGCCGATGCATTCCTTGAAACCCGTCTTGCGGGCGGCTGGCGGCACACTTACGGCATGCTCGATTCCCGTTTTGATCCGACGTATATAATCGATTTATTGTATCCGCCTGCATCGTGATTTTGGGCATGCGGAAAATGATTTTGCAGTCCCGGTGGGAGGGGTCTTTATTTTGAAAACATTTACGGGTTTCCAAAGTGATCGTTGCTGTCATGACGCCCTCGCGGGTTTGTCGACCACGCGGGAGGGTGGCTGCCAATGCTGACCTTCCGTTCCGCCCGCGCTGAGGATGAAGACGCGCTGTATGCCATTAGTCTTGCGACGGGCGACGCGGGGCAGGACGCGACGTCGCTTTACGCAGACGGGCGCATGGTCGGTCATATCTATTCTGTTCCGTATCTGCATTTGTGGCCCGATGCCGTCTTTGTTGCCGAGGATGAAGAGGGCGTCTGCGGCTACATCGCCGGCGCGCTCGACACGGCGGCGCACGAAGAACGTCTGGAACAGGAATGGTGGCCGCATCTGCGCGCGCTCTACCCCGATCCAGGTGGCGACCAGCAGACATGGGATGCAGATCAACGCCGCGCCCATTTCATCCACCATCCACGCCGCACGCCAGTCTGGCTTACCGATCCGTTCCCCGCTCATATCCACATGAACCTTCTTCCGCGCACGCAGGGCAAGGGCGGCGGCACCCGGCTCCTGTCGCGCTGGCTGGATATGGCCAGACAGAACAACGTCTACGGCATCCACCTCGGCGCCAGCGAGCGCAACCATGCGGGCATGCGCTTCTGGGAAACGCGCGGGTTCAAACGCCTGGACAGCCACGAAACTCCAGGCAGCGTCTGGTTTGGGATGGCGCTGGAATGATATTGGCAGATTATGCCATCAGATGATATGAATTGAGGCAGGTAATATCGCTGGAGGCGCGGATGCCAACGCGGAATGTCGTCCTGACACAACACCATGAAGATATCATAGAAGAGCTCGTCAAATCTGGGCGCTATCAAAACGCGAGCGAAGTCTTGCGCGAGGGCCTGCGATTGATCGAACGGCGCGAGTACCTTGAGGCGGCTCGAGTGGAAGCCTTAAGGAGAGCCGCGCAAAAGGGGTTTGCGGACCTAGATCAGGGACGCTTCACTGATGTCGCCGATGATGATCTCGACGACTTCATGGCCGCGCTGGGGCGCGAAGCTGAAGTTCGTGCCGCCAAGCTTGATCAAAAATGAAGACGTATCGGCTTTCGCAAGCCGCGCGATCGGACATTATCGACATCCTCGCATGGACGCACGCGACGTTTGGTGGCAATGCGAGAAAGCGCTACGAGAAATTGCTTGCGACGGCGTTGCGCGATATCGCGCAGAATCCATTCCGTTCAGGAACAAGTTTGCGACCCGAAATAGCTGATGAGGTGCGCACCTATCATCTTCGCCATAGCCGGGAGAGGGCAAGAAGTGAGAACGGCCTCGTCAAAAATCCAAGACATCTGCTGCTCTATCGCGTTCTGAACGAGAATCTGGTCGGCGTCGGCCGGGTCCTTCATGATTCCATGGAGATCGAGCGGCATCTGCCTGATGACTATGGGGAAATCAGCGCCTGACAATAACAAATGCGTCGCGTTCCGGACCAGAAGCCCATATCATTCTCGTCATCCACAGGAACCTTAGGCTCCATCCCACCTCCACATTGTCCTTCCTTTCACGCTTTGTTAACTCCTGCGGTCAGGCCTTCGAAACACGGGTAGGGGAATCATGCTGGCGACTGCAGAGGCGATTTCAGCCGACAGACCGGAAAAGCGCATCAAGGATCGCGCTCAGACCGAGAAGGCGATTTTTAATGCGGCGCGGTCGCTGCTTGCCGAAGAGGGGTTTCAGGGTTTCGGCATCAATGCCGTTGCCCGGCGGGCCGGCTGCGACAAGCAACTCATCTATCGCTATTTTGGTGGCCTCGACGGCTTGATCGAGTCGATCGGCGAGGATCTCGGCTCCTGGGTGAAGGATCGCATCCCCGAAGACACGGGCGGGATGTTCCTGCTGACCTATGGCGACCTCATGGAGAAGCTCGCGCTCTATTTCATCGACGCACTGCGCAGCGACCCGCTCGTCTGCAAGATCATCGCCTGGGAAGTGTCTGACGGCTCCCCGCAGGTGCGCCAACTCGCCGAAGCCCGCGCCAAGTCGCTGGGCAAGTGGCTGGAGCGCATGCGCGGTTCTCTTGCTGCGCCGAAGGGTGTGGATACCGCCGCCGTCAATGCCGTGCTGTTTGCCGCCATTCAGCACCTCGTCATTTCTGCTGCCACCAGCGGTCAGTTCGCCGGCGTGCCACTCAAATCGGACCGGGACTGGGACAAGATCACCACCGCGGTCAAAAGACTGGTCCGCGGCGTTTACGGCTGACACGCGTTGCCGGAGCGGTGGGAACAGCCGAGGCGAGCCCGAAATTAACAAAAAATCAACCATGTTTTCACCGGGTGCGCAACCGCCCGGTGCTCCCGTCCGTTCACGGGAACACATTCTTTTCCACAAGTCGCCCGCCCGTCGTTAACCATAATGACAGCTTTCATTTGCCTCGCCACAACGGCGGGTCCAGTGTGGATTAATGAAATGTTAACCATGCGCAATGATTGCGCATAAGGGAGCCGCAAGTGAGCCGCTGGACAGCTTTGAGCGTCATGATGACGTTTTTTGTTATGCTGCCGTTGGATATCGACGTGCCAGCGCTAAACCTCTGCATCATGGCATTGGCGCGCTGGGCGGTGCTTGCCGGCGTTCCCGATACGGTTGTTGTAAGGGGGCAGGCGGCATGAAGTGGTTTCTGATCCTCTGGGCCGGCCCGGTCGCGCTGTTAGGCAGCTGGTACTGGCTTTCCTATTACGACATGAGCTTCGGTTTCTTCATGCTGACGCGCCAGACCCATGATCTCGTCTTCGAGATTTACGGCAATATCCTCGGTCTTCCGCCGGAAAGCCTGCCGCCGCTGGTGGCGCGTGCCATCGCGGTCGATAGCCTGATCGTGTTTGCGATTATCGGTTTCCGTAAGAGAAAGCAGATCGCCGCCTGGTGGCAGGCCCGTCAGTCCGCCGCGCGTGCGAGCGCGTGAAGCCTGTCCAAGGCACCCTGAAGAATGAAGCTAGCCGCCGCCGAATCGATGCGTTCGGCCCGCTTGGCGCGAGACACATCCATTTCCAGCAACGCACGCTCGGCCGCGACAGTCGACAGCCGCTCATCCCAATAAATGAAGGGCAGATCGGTTTTTTCGCTCATGCTGCGCACAAAGGCGCGGGTTGCCTGCACCCTTGGTCCGGATGAACCGTCCATGTTCATGGGAAGGCCAATGATGAAAGCCGCAACTTTTTCCTTTTCCGCAAAAGTCAGCAGGACCTGAGCATCCTGCGTGAATTTCACACGCTTTAATACCGGGCGCGGCGTCGCAAAACGTCGCGACAGATCAGACATGGCAAGCCCTATTGTCTTCGTGCCGAGGTCCAGGCCGGCAACAGCCTGACCGGGTTGAAGCACCTGCGCCAGTTCCTCGATGGTGAGTGTCGCCATATCCTGCGCCGTCCTTACCGCTTGCGGACGAATTCGGTGCGCAGCACCAGTCCCTTGACCGCATCGTGCCTGCAGTCGATCTCTTCGGGATTATCGGTAAGGCGGATCGACTTGATGACGGTTCCCTGTTTGATGACCGTGCTGGTTCCCTTGACCTTGAGATCCTTGACCAGCGTAACAGAATCGCCGTCGGCGAGGACGTTTCCAGCTGCATCGCGCACTTCATTCGCGCGCGCTGCCTCCGCAGCCAGTTCGGAAGCGGGCCGCCATTCGCCGGTCGCTTCGTCGTACACATAAACGTCATTGTCAGCGCCCATTGTCGCCTCTCTTAATTATCGGTAGTGCGGTTGTTCAGGCCGTCCTATGTCATACTATACCGGCAATACAAAGGAGAACTTCCCATGAAAATCACCTGGCTCGGCCATTCCGCCTTCCGCCTTGAAAACGGCAGCGCGAAGATCCTCATCGATCCGTTCTTCACCGGCAATCCCGGTTTCGCCGGGCAGGATGCAAAGTCGGCGGCCGAAGGCATCACCCATATTCTCCTCACCCACGGTCATGGCGACCATGTCGGTGATACCGTGCAACTTGCCCGGGAAACGGGCGCAACGGTACTCGCCAATGCCGATCTCGCCGCCTGGCTCTCCGCCAAGGGTGTCGCAAAGGTCGACATGGGCAATACCGGCGGCACCGTGCATTTTGACGGCTTTTCCGTCACTTTCACTAACGCGCTGCATTCCTCCGCCCAGATTACCGAAGATGGCGTTTCCCATTCGCTCGGTAATGCCAATGGCCTGATGCTGCATTTTGAGGACGGCCCGGCCGTCTATCACATGGGTGATACCGACATCTTCTCCGACATGAAACTCATCAATGAACTGCACCAGCCGGATATCGGCCTCGTGCCGATCGGCGACCGCTTCACCATGGGTGGGGCCGTGGCGGCGCTTGCCTGCCAGCGCTTCTTCAAGTTCCAGAATGTCATTCCTTGCCACTACGGCTCCTTCCCGATCATCGATCAGACGCCGGACAAGTTTGTGGCCGGCATGGAAGGCGCGGAAGCGCGTGTCCACACGCCGAAGGCGGGCGATACCTTGTCCTTCTGAAGCTCCGTGAGAGCATGTCGTCGCCGCAAAACCGCTCCGCAGTGTGATGCGACATGCTTTCTACCGTTGCGAAGGACGGACATGGTGATTATAGCGGGTAGGAAAATTCTGACCGGAGTAAAACCATGTCCGTCGATCTCGCCACCGTAAAGCGCGTTGCGCGCCTTGCCCGTATCGCTGTCACCGAAGATGAAGCACAGAATATGCTCGGCCAGCTGAACGGCATACTCGGTTTCGTGGAGCAGCTTTCGGAAGTGAATGTCGACGGCGTCGAGCCGATGACGTCCGTGACGCCGGTCGCGATGAAAAAGCGCGCCGACGAGGTCACCGATGGCAACAAGGCGGATGACATCGTCGCCAATGCGCCCGCGACCGATCGCAATTTCTTCATGGTGCCGAAAGTGGTCGAATAATCGATCCATCTTGCCGCCTGATTTTTCCGAGATTTTCGAAAGCCGTTGCCGACCATGACCGACCTGACGAGCCTGACCATTGCCGAAGCCCGCGAAAAGCTGAAGGCGAAAGATTTTTCCGCCCTTGAGCTGACCGATGCCTATCTCTCTGCCATCGACGCCGCCAACGGCGCGCTGAACGCCTATGTCGCGACAACGCCTGAGAAGGCGCGCGAGATGGCGAAAGCCTCCGATGGTCGTATCGCTGCGGGTTCTGCGGGTGAGCTGGAAGGCATTCCGCTCGGCGTGAAGGACCTTTTCGCAACGCGTGACATTCACACGCAGGCCTGCTCGCACATCCTTGATGGTTTCAAGCCGAAATACGAATCCACCGTCACCCAGAACCTCTGGGACCAAGGCGCCGTTATGCTCGGCAAGCTTAACATGGACGAATTTGCCATGGGCTCGTCCAATGAAAGCTCCTGGTACGGCCCGGCCATCAACCCGTGGCGCGCCAATGGTTCCGAACAGAAGCTGGTGCCCGGCGGCTCCTCGGGCGGTTCGGCCGCAGCCGTTG
>NZ_JBQYSN010000145.1:0-7750 GCF_052686535.1 Agrobacterium sp. DKPNP3
CTGTATCGAGACATCGCGCGTTCTCGTCACGCGCGAGCAGGCGGCAAAGATCGACGCCCCGACGCTGATTGCGGTCGGAACGAAGGACGATATTGCCGGGTCCGGTCAGGAACTGGCCGCCGTCATGCCGCACGCACGCGCGATCGACATTCCCGGCCGCGACCACATGCTGGCCGTCGGCGACCGGGTGTTCAAGGCCGCGGTTTTGGAATTTTATCGCGGGCTTTGACCGGGTGATCTTACAGAAGAAGTGAGACCGGCTCTCCGTCAGGAGTTCCTGGATTGTTCGCACCGCCAAGAAATGGTTTTTCAAGCTGCATGAAGAAAAACTGAAGCCTTGCCGCCTTTAAAGTCGTCGTTCGAATCCCATTTCTAACGCACGCCTTTTTCTGTATAAAGAACGACCACTGCAAACGAGGAGACCATTCATGGTCGCACGTACCGAGGCCCGTCAGCCTGAACAGCTGGCGATAGTCGATCCGATCTGGGGCAGCCTGCTCAATGAAGCGCGCAGCGCCGCCGCTCAGGACCCGCTGCTTTCCGCTTTTCTCTATTCGACGATCCTCAATCACCGCTCGCTCGAGGAGTGTGTGATCTACCGTATCTGCGAACTCCTCGATCATCCCGATATGCAGGCCGTGCTTCTGCGCCAGACCTTCCAGGATATGCTGGACGACTGGCCGGAATGGGGCAGTGTGCTGCGCGTCGACATTCAGGCCGTTTACGACCGCGACCCGGCCTGCACGCGCTTCATGGAGCCGCTCCTCTATTTCAAGGGTTTTCAGGCGATCCAGACCCATCGGCTTGCCCACTGGCTGCTGCAGAAGGGGCGCAGGGATTTGGCCCTTTATCTGCAAAGCCGGTCATCCAGCATCTTCCAGACGGATATCAACCCGGCCGCGCGCATGGGCAAGGGCATCTTCCTCGATCACGCTACCGGCCTTGTGGTCGGTGAAACCGCCGTCATCGGCGACAACGTCTCCATCTTGCATGGCGTGACGCTGGGTGGCACCGGCAAGGAAGGGGCGGACCGCCACCCCAAGATTGGAAATGGCGTGATGATCGGGGCAGGGGCAAAAATTCTCGGCAATATCGAGATCGGCAATTGCTCGCGCATTGCGGCGGGTTCTGTCGTGCTGAAGCCTGTTCCGCCGAAGACCACGGTTGCCGGTGTGCCGGCGCGGGTGGTGGGAGAAGCAGGGTGTTCCGAACCCTCGCGTCTGATGGACCAGGTCATCGGGGCCGATATCTGAGAGGTGGTACATATTGCGCTCGTCCATGGGAAAGACATGGGTGACGTGCCGCTTTCACTTTACTTTCGCCTTTGTCCCATGCCAAAAGCGGGCCAACGCGAACCGCACAGGAGAAAACTGGTGAAAGCCGACGAACTCAAAAAACTCGACGCCTATTTCAAGCGCACCTTCAACGAAAAGATGATTGTCAAAGCGCGTCCCCGCAAGGACGATTCGGCTGAAGTGTATATGGGCGAAGAGTTTCTCGGCGTTGTCTACATCGACGACGAAGACGGCGACCGCTCCTATAACTTTTCCATGGCGATCCTCGACGTCGACCTCTGATCGTCACCATCCGGTGACGGATGAAGATTTGCACTGATCCTGTCGCCCGCGGTCGTTCACGCCGCGGGCGATTTGTTTTGTCTTGGCACGACTTGCATCATCAGCCGGTCTTCTGGCCGCAGGGTGACCCGCATCAGCGGCTCCATGGTTGCTGGCGTCTTGTTCCTGACGTGGGCGCCCTGCAAAAGGACCGCGAGGATGGCGACAGCTTCCATCATCGCAAAGGCATTGCCGATGCAAACGCGCGGACCGGCGCCGAAGGGCATGTAGGCATAGCGGTGGCGTTGCCTGACTTTTTCCGCCTCGAAGCGGGACGGATCGAAGCGGTCAGGCTCTTCCCACAGCGAGGCGTGCCTGTGGATGGCATATATCGGCACATAAAGAACAGTTCCGGCCGCAATATCATGTTCGCCGAGGCGGAAGTCCTGCAATGCCGTGCGTGTAATGATGGGAGCGGGGGGATAAAGTCGCATCGCCTCTGAAAATACCTGCCGCGTGTAGGTGAGTCCGGCGACATGGTCTGCCGTCACCGGCTGGCCGTCGGTGACGGCGTCAATTTCCGCGATCACCTTCGCTTCGATCTCCGGATGTCGCGACAGAAGGTAGAAGGTCCAGACAAGGCCAAGCGCCGTCGTCTCGTGACCGGCGGTGATGAACGTCAGCAGATTGTCGACGATTTCCGTATCGGTCATCATCCGACCGGTCTCAGGGTCTTTCGCCTCCAGAAGCATCGAAACGAGATCCGCCCTGTCGCCGGGATGTCGTCGCCGCTCGATAATTACCTTCACGAGGCTCGAGCGGAGATAGTCGACTGCCAGCCGCGCCTTGCGGCGACCGGGATGCGGCAGCCATTCCGGCACACCCAGCATGGCGAGCGCGATCGTCCAGCCCGTTGGCTTCAGATAGTCGGTGATGCTTTGTTCGACGCGGTGGATATCGACGTCATGCCCGCCGGACATCATGGTCTCGACGATCACGTCAAACGTGGTCATCATCATTTCATGGGCGATATCGATATGGCCGCCCGGCGCAGTGTTCCAGCGCTTCTGCGCGCGGCGAGCGGCGTCCACCATCGAGGGCAGGAGTTGCTGGAGTTTGTCGTGGCGGAAGGCCGCGGCGACGGACTGCCGCTGCCACTTCCAGTGATCGCCGTCGGCAGTTAAGAGACCTTGCCCAAGAGCCGGGCCCAGAGCTCGACGCACATCATCGCCCTTGGAGAGCAAATGGGCATTTTTAACCAGGGCTTCGTGGACAAGGACGGGATCTGCAAGATGGACCCGTATCCGGCCCGCAATCCGATTGAACACCGCTGGCTCCGTGAAAATCTCGGGCGGCAGTGCCTTTAACGGATTTTGTATGAGCGACAGCGCCAGGCGAGCAACGGCGATGTTGGACATAGAAGAGGTTTCGCTGGCTTGCGGCTTATTTTGGCGAAGGTCTTTCTCAGGCACGTTTCGGCCCTCCATATCGCGATGACGGCAAAAATGGTTTTTAAGGTGTATACCTTATTTTAGTGATTTAAGGTGTACGCCTTATTTTTCAATGGTCGAGTTTTCAGTCGTGAAAAAAAACATCAGCAGGCAATCAACGGACCGTCCAATACCAACGCGCGAACGGATTCTTACAGCCGCGCTCGCTCTGTTCAATGAGCGTGGGCCCGATCACGTCACGACGGCAGACATTGCAGGCGCGGTCGGCATCAATGAAGGCAATCTCTATTACCATTTCCGCACCAAGGAAGCGCTTGTCCTTGCGCTCTTCTCGCGGTTCGAGGCCGATGCCGTGGCTGTGGTCGCGGATGTTGACAGCGCGAATGAGAAGGCGGCGGCGACCTATGCCGGTTTTCTGCGGCTCTGGTTTTCGCTCGTATGGGATTATCGTTTCCTGTTTCGCGACCTTGTCGGCCTCGTCTCTTTGGCTCCGGCGCTTGTCGAGCCCGTGCGAGCGATCAGCGCGACCATGCGCCTTGCCGTTGGCGATATCGTCTCGCGTATGGAAAAAGCGGGTCTGGCCGCAATTCCACAAGAAGAAAGGCCAGCCGTTCTGACAAATCTCTGGATCGTCTCGACCTATTGGGCGGCCTATCTCAACCTTCAGGAAGGTGTTACCGAGTTCGGACCGCAGCAGTTGGACTGGGGATTGCAGCAGGTCTCAAGCCTGTTCAGACCCTATCTCTCCGTGGAGGCGAAAAACGAGTTGGAGGCACTGCTGGTGGGGGAGCCATAGTTTCACCCGACAGTCAAATAGCCTGAAAATAAAACGCCCGCGACGATATCCGTCGCGGGCGCTTCTACCCGTCACCCGTTTGCGGGCAAAGTCGTCAGGCCGCCTTCAGCAGATCGCCATGTGGATCAAGCACAAACTTGGTGGCAGCGCCCTGGTCAAAGCTTTCATACCCCTGAACGGCATCATCAAGCGCAATGATCTTGGCGTTGACGATGTCTGCAATCGGCAAGCGGTCGTGCAGGATTGCCTGCATGAGCTGGCGATTGTATTTCAGCACCGGTGTCTGGCCGGTGTGGAAGGATTGCGCCTTTGCCCAACCGAGGCCGAAGCGTAGCGACAGGCTGCCCTGCTTGGCGGCATCGTCCACCGCGCCGGGATCCTCCGTTACATAAAGGCCGGGAATGCCGATGGAACCGGCGGCGCGGGTAATTTCCATCATCTGGTTGAGAACGATGGCCGGCTGTTCACCGCCTGCATGGCCGCGTGCTTCAAAGCCGACCGCGTCGATGGCGCTGTCCACCTCGTTGGTGCCGACGATGTCGGCGATCATGTCGCCCAGCCGGTCGCCCTTAGAGAGATCGACGGGTTCGAAGCCGACTTTCGCAGCGTGGGCAAGACGATCCTTGTTGAAATCGCCGATCATGACCACGGCAGCGCCGAGAATGCGGGCGGAAGCGGCCGCAGCAAGACCGACCGGGCCTGCACCGGCAACATACACGGTGGAGCCAACACCGACGCCCGCCTTGACCGCGCCGTGGAAGCCGGTCGGCAGAATATCCGAGAGCATGGTCAGGTCGCGGATCTTCGACATCGCCCTGTCGCGATCCGGGAATTTCAGCAGGTTGAAGTCGGCATAGGGGATCGTCACATATTTCGCCTGGCCACCGATCCAGCCGCCCATATCGACATAACCGTAGGCGCCGCCGGCACGGGAGGGGTTCACCGTCAGGCAGACGCCGGTATCCTGCGACTTGCAGCAGCGGCAACGGCCGCAGGCCACGTTGAACGGCACGGAAACGATGTCGCCAACCTGCAGCATCTCGACGTCGATGCCCTTCTCGATGACTTCGCCGGTGATTTCGTGACCAAGAACGAGGCCCGGCATCGCCGTGGTGCGGCCGCGCACCATGTGCTGGTCGGAGCCGCAGATATTGGTGGAAATAACCTTGAGAATGACGCCGTGCTCGATCCGGCGGCCATCCGGCGCCTCAAGCTTCGGGTCGTCGATGTCGCGGACCTCGACCTGACCCGGCCGCATGTAGACGACGCCTCTGTTCCTGCTCATATCCATCTCCTCCATGGTTGAACGCCGTGCCTTTCCGCTCCTCCGCGGGCAGGTCACTTCATGGGCGCAGCAAACCATGAGAGGGGAGATGTGGCCTTCGGGAATACGACACGCGGTGTGGTCGTAACGACACCGCGTGTGGCAGACGTCGCAGCGGCGTTATCTGTCGAGAGGCTTCCTAAGGCGACCGGCGGCGTCCTGGATATATTGCCACGCGACACGGCCCGAGCGTCCGCCTCGGGTCGTTGCCCATTCCAGAGCCTCGTGATGCAGCGTTTCGCGGTCGAGACCCAGATCGAAATGGGCGGCATAGCTGTCAATCATCGTCAGATAGTCTTCCTGGCCGCATTTATGGAAGCCGAGCCAGAGGCCGAAGCGATCGGAAAGAGAGACTTTTTCCTCGACCGCCTCCGAAGGATTGATCGCGGTGGACTGCTCGTTCTCCATCATGTGGCGGGGCAGGAGATGGCGGCGGTTGGAGGTCGCATAGAAAAGGACATTGTCGGGCCGTCCTTCGATACCGCCATCGAGCGCTGCCTTCAGCGATTTATAGGCGGTGTCGTCATGGTCGAAGGAAAGGTCGTCGCAGAAAACGATAACCCGCTCGCCCGAAGCCTTGAGGATATCGAGCAGGATGGGCAGGGTATGGATATCCTCGCGGTGGACTTCCACCAGCTTCAGCGAAACACCACTCGCTGCGCGCACATCTTCGTGAACGGCCTTCACAAGCGAAGACTTGCCCATGCCACGCGCGCCCCACAGCAGCACATTGTTGGCCGCAAATCCCTCCGCAAAACGCAGCGTGTTTTCATGCAGGATGTCGCGAACGTGATCGACGCCGCGGATGAGCTTCAGCGCGATGCGGTTGGGGCGGGGAACGGGCTGCAGGAATGCGTTCGTGGGTACCCAAACGAAACAATCGGCCGCATTCCAGTCATTTACGGCCGGCGCCGGACCAGCCAGCCTCTCCACCGCGAGGGTGAGCCGGCGCAGTTCTGAAAGGAGCAGGGAAGCCGTTTCTTCGCGAATCATGGTGTTTATTCCGCTTGTCTGATGTTCAAAACGCTGATTTGCGACCGGCCTAGCATGGTGTTTCGGACGCATAAAGGTTAAGAGGTCCGGAATCGGTACGGCGAGGGCCCTGCATCTGTTGCAATCCCGGCGTTCCCAACTATATTCCGGCGGCTTGAAAAGCCGGGGCGGCACGCGAGGTCGTGCCGCAATTGCGAGGAGTTTTATATGTTCATTAGTCAAGCTTTTGCCCAGGATGCAGCGGGCGGCGCATCGGCCTTCGGTTCCGGCCTTGAGATGCTGTTCCTGTTTGCGCCGCTCATGGTGGTCTGGTACTTTTTCCTGATCCGTCCGCAGCGGGCGCAGATGAAGAAGCGTCAGGAGACGCTGACCAACATTCGTCGTGGCGATCAGGTTGTTTTGGGCGGTGGCATCGTTGGCAAGGTAACCAAGGTCATCGATGACAGTGAACTGGAAGTCGAAATCGCCGATGGCGTGAAAATCCGCGCGGCACGGGCGTATATTGCCGAAGTGCGCGTGAAGGGCGAAGTGGTCAAGACGGAAGCCGCTTCCTGATCCTGCCGGACAACCGAATGCCCGATTGCGAATTTTGACGGGTTGCGCCAGGCGCGACCCCAACCCTGACCGAGATCGAAATGCTTCATTTTTCCCGTTGGAAAACAGTCTTCATCTGGCTGCTTGTGCTGGCAAGCGTCGTCATCGCCTCTCCCAACCTGTTTACGGACAAGCAGCTGGAGGGCATGCCTGCCTGGTACAAGGACAACAAGGTAACGCTCGGTCTCGACCTTCAGGGCGGTTCGCACATCATGCTCAAGATCGAGCGTTCCGACATCGTCAAGGAACGGCTTGAAACGATCGTCGGCGATGTCCGCACCCAGCTGCGCGATGCCAACATCAAATATTCCGGGCTGACCGGCAATGGCCAGCAGATTCAGGTTCGCATCAGCGATCCGGCCCAGGTTGAAGCTGCCAAGAACGCGCTGCGTGACCTGACCCAGCCTGTCTCCGCCGGCACACTGGTCGGTGGTTCCATCACCGAAGTCACGATGAACGACGGCGGCGACAATCTGCTGCGTCTCAATCTGACGGATGAGGGCATCGATTACCGTCTGTCATCAGCGGTTTCGCAATCCATCGAAGTCGTGCGTCGTCGCGTTGACGAAGTCGGCACCACCGAGCCGCTCATCCAGCGCCAGGGCTCCGACCGCATCATCGTGCAGGTGCCGGGCCTTCAGGACCCGCAGCGCCTGAAGTCCCTCCTCAACCAGACGGCAAAGCTCTCCTTCCGCATGGTCGATACTTCCATGCCGGTACAGGAAGCCATGAACGGCCGTCCGCCGGCGACGTCGGAAGTTCTCTATTCGCAGGACGATCCGCCGGTTCCTTATCTCGTCGAGCGTCGTGCACTCGTATCCGGCGACAATCTCGTCGACGCGCAGGCAAGCTTCAACCAGCAAACCAACGAACCCGTCGTGACGTTCCGCTTCGACAGCCGCGGCGCGCAGCGCTTTGCGCAGGCGACGCAGCAGAATGTCGGCAAACCCTTCGCCATCGTGCTCGATAATCAGGTGATCTCCGCACCTGTCATCCGTGAGCCGATCATCGGCGGTTCGGGACAAATCTCCGGTAA
>NZ_JBQYSN010000146.1:0-7607 GCF_052686535.1 Agrobacterium sp. DKPNP3
CGCTGTTCCGCAGACCGAAGCACCGCCAATGACGAAGGAGCAGCTGGACAAGGCCAAGGCCATCGCAAAGGATCCGTCCAAGACGGCCGATACCGTTATCCTGCCGGTCGACAAGGGTGCTGCCGTTCTTGACAGCGACAAGGAAGTGGAGCGCTCCGGCAACCGCCAGACCCGCGAAGAACGCCGTCGTGAACGCGAACAGGCCGGCGACTTCAAGGTCCCGACCTCCGACGCCGAGGCGCAGCGCGCCGGTGCTGCCGAAGGCAAGGCCCCGCCGCCGCCCGTCAAGCTGGAAGCGATCACCTCCCAGCAGGGCGAGCGTGTCGACCGTCGCCCGCAATATGAGCGGCCGGACGGCGTACGTGAATGGCAGCCGCGTGAGGGTCGCCCGCGTGATCGCGATGGCGATGCGCCGATCATCCTGCAGTTCGGTGACCGCGTCGTGGTGCGTGGCGACGACAACCAGCGCTTCATCCGCGATGGCGGCGAGCCTTATTACGAGCGTCTGCCCGGCGGTCGTGTCCGCGAAACCGTGGAACGTCGCGATGGCACGCAGGTCGTGACGATCCGTAACCGTTATGGCGACGTGATCCAGCGTTCGCGCATCGACGATCGCGGTCGTGAATATGTGCTGTTCTATGCACCGGAGCTGATGGACGATCCCGACCGCGATTATGTTTACCGCGATCCCGGCCTCGACCTGCCGCCCATGCGTCTGCGCATTCCCGTGACGGACTACATCATCGACACGTCGAGCGATCCGGATCGCGATTATTATCGCTTCCTGGAACAGCCGCCCGTCGAGCCGGTGGAACGTGTCTATTCGCTGGACGAAGTGCGCTATTCGGCCCGTATCCGCGACAAGGTGCGCCGTATCGACCTGGATACGATCACCTTTGCGACCGGCAGCGCCGAAATCCCGATGGCGCAGGCTCGCTCCTTGCGCAAGGTCGCCGACGCGATCAACAAGGCGCTGCAAAAGAACCCGGCGGAAACCTTCCTCATAGAAGGCCATACCGACGCCGTCGGTTCGGATGAAAGCAACCTCGTTCTTTCCGACGAGCGCGCCGCCTCTGTCGCCAACGTGCTGACCGATGTCTACGGCATTCCGCCGGAAAACCTCGCGACGCAGGGTTATGGCGAGCGTTACCTGAAGGTCCAGACCCTTGGCCCGGAACAGCAGAACCGCCGCGTCACCATCCGCCGCGTGACGCCGCTGGTGAAGCCGGTCGCTCAGAACTGATCGGGTTCAAATAGAAAAAACAAGGCCCGGAAGCGCAAGCTCTCCGGGCCTTTTGCTGCTTACGATGTCCCCAACGCCGAGGCATTTGGCAAAGCTTGATCATCCGCAACCCGTCACCCCGGACCAGATCCGGGGTCCAGCGTGATCAAGTCCTTGATCACGAAAGACTGTTTCACGGCGCAGACGCGCCGTGGCTGGATGCCGGATCTAGTCCGGCATGACGGAGGAGAGGTTTTCGAACCCTGCCGTCACCCGCAACCTTGAGGATGATCCCAACCCCGACGGTCAGCTTAGCGCCACCGCAATCTCGGCCGCGAGCTGCGCATTGTTGCGAACCAGCGCGATATTGGTCTCGAGGCTGCGGCCGTCCGTCAGGCGGAAAATGTCGCCCAGCAGGTACGGCGTCACCGCCTTGCCTGTCACTTCATCGCGTTCGGCATGCGAGATGGCGCGGTTGATGTAGATTTCCATTTCCTCGCGCGGAATTTCGTCGGCTTCCGGCACGGGATTGGCTACCAGCATGCCGCCATCGATGCCGAGCTGTTCGCGGGTCGTCTGGAAGTTGGCGATTGCGGCCGGGCTGTTCAGCGAAAGTGGGCTCGCCAGGCCGGAGGAGCGCGACCAGAAGGCCGGGAACTCTTCCGAGCCGAAGGTGACGACGGGTACGCCGTTGGTTTCGAGGACTTCGAGCGTCTTCGGAATATCGAGAATGGCTTTCGCGCCGGCGCAGACGACGATGACGCCCGTTTTGGCAAGCTCGGTCAGGTCGGCGGAAATGTCGAAGGTCTCTTCCGCACCCTTGTGCACACCGCCAATGCCGCCGGTCGCGAAAACGCGGATGCCGGCGCGGGCAGCGGCGATCATGGTGGCGGCAACCGTCGTCGCGCCCGTGCGGCGCTCGGCGATCGCAAAGGCGATATCGGCGCGCGAGACCTTCATGGCATCCGTGGTCTGGGCCAGCGCCTCGAGCTGATCCTTCTCAAGGCCTATATGCAGCGTGCCGTGAATGACGGCGATGGTGGCCGGAACCGCGCCCTGATCACGGATGATCTGCTCGACGCTTTCCGCCATCTCGATATTGCCGGGATAGGGCATGCCGTGGGTAATGATGGTCGATTCGAGCGCAACGAGCGGCGCACCGCGCTGCTTGGCGGCGGCGACTTCCTGAGAATAGACGATCGGCAGGAGAGGGGAGATGGGGCGGGTCATTTCATCTGTTCCAGTTCTTAAAAGCGGGTTCATGCCAGCATTTCGGCCTGGGGAACAAGCCCCAACATGGCTTCGACACTGTCTTTTGATAGGTCGTGGGATGTCGCAAAGGGTGACTGCACGGTAATCGCCGCTGCCGCGGCTCCCTGTCTCAACGCCTCCCTAATTGTTTTTCCCTCCGCAATGGCAGCGAGGTAACCGGAGGCCATGGCATCCCCGGCGCCGGTGACGTCCTTCACTTCGCGGATGAGGGGCGGGTGGAGGATTGCTTTTTCCGTTTCGTTGAAGGCCACGACTTCGCTTGCGCCGCGGGTGACGACGCCGCCGGAAAGCCCGGCCTCGCGCAAAATATCGGGCCAGTCACGAACATTTTTCGCCGTCTCGCCGGTAAGAGCGCGGGCTTCCGCCTCATTCATGAAGAGAATGTCGATATCGCCGAGCGCCGCTTTCAGCTTCACCGCCTTTGCAGGCGAAATGGCGATGGCGGCGAGCGGCTTTTCGCAGGCGCGGGCAACGAGGCCAAGTGCCGTCAGCGTATCCTCAGGCAGGTTGGCGTCGCAAAGCAGGATATCGCTCGCCGTGATCGCCTCGTGCACGGCGCGTATCTTGAGGCGGCGGGGCGTAAAGAGCTTGTAGAGGTCCATATCGGCAAGCGCGATGACGAGATTGCCGTCACGCTCCAGGATGGCGGTGTAGCTTGGCGTGCGCCGGTCGAGGAAGGTGAAAGGCGTGTCCTCGACTCCCGCCTGTCGCGCAGCCTCCGCCACCGCTTCGCCCGTCACGTCGCCGCCGCGTGGGGCGATGATACGGACTTGAAAGCCAAGCCGGGAAAGGTTGCGCGCGGCGTTGAAACCGCCACCGCCCGCCTCTTCCATCCACGAGCCGGGGTTGCTGGCGCCCGGCACCGTTTCAGTCTCGATCATGCCGCGCCTGTCGATGTGCGCGCCGCCCAGAACGAGTATTTTCTTCACGCTTGCATTTCCCTCTTTGGCGGATGGAAAGACCGGACGATTCGGCCTAAACTGACGTCTTCCTGACCTCGCCTCCAGTTTACGGCAAGGGGCCGCGCACAGAAAAACGAAAGCAGAACAAACGACTTATCACTATTTGTTTTCAATACGCTGGCTCAGCCTTGTGAAATGAGAACAAATAGAGTACATACCGTTCCCATACTGCTACATTGCCTGTGCGGCTTCAATAACCTAAAGGTGGTTCGGATGGCACAAAATTCTTTGCGTCTCGTAGAGGATAAATCGGTGGATAAAAGCAAGGCACTGGAAGCGGCGCTCTCCCAGATCGAACGGTCGTTCGGCAAGGGATCGATCATGAAGCTCGGTTCCAATGAAAATGTGGTTGAAGTGGAAACCGTTTCGACGGGCTCGCTCAGCCTGGATATCGCGCTCGGCATCGGCGGTCTGCCGAAGGGGCGCATCATTGAAATTTACGGTCCGGAAAGCTCGGGTAAAACGACGCTGGCGCTGCAGACCATTGCGGAAGCCCAGAAGAAGGGCGGCATCTGCGCCTTCGTCGATGCCGAACATGCGCTTGATCCGGTCTATGCCCGCAAGCTTGGCGTGGATCTGCAGAGCCTGCTGATCTCGCAGCCGGATACGGGCGAGCAGGCGCTTGAGATCACCGATACGCTCGTGCGCTCCGGCGCGGTCGACGTGCTCGTGGTCGACTCCGTTGCGGCGCTGACGCCGCGGGCGGAAATCGAAGGCGAGATGGGCGACAGCCTGCCGGGTCTTCAGGCGCGTCTGATGAGCCAGGCGCTGCGCAAGCTGACCGCTTCGATCTCCAAGTCGAAGTGCATGGTCATCTTCATCAACCAGATCCGTATGAAGATCGGCGTCATGTTCGGTTCGCCGGAAACGACGACCGGCGGTAACGCGCTCAAGTTCTACGCCTCCGTTCGCCTCGACATCCGCCGTATTGGCGCTGTCAAGGAACGCGAAGAGGTTGTCGGCAACCAGACCCGCGTCAAGGTCGTCAAGAACAAGATGGCGCCGCCCTTCAAGCAGGTGGAATTCGACATCATGTATGGCGAAGGCGTTTCCAAGACCGGCGAGCTGGTCGACCTCGGCGTAAAGGCCGGTATCGTTGAAAAGTCGGGTGCATGGTTCTCCTATAACAGCCAGCGTCTGGGGCAGGGGCGTGAAAACGCCAAGACCTTCCTGCGCGACAATCCGGATACGGCCAATGAGATCGAGCTGGCGTTGCGGCAGAATGCCGGTCTGATCGCTGACCGGTTCCTGCAGAATGGTGGTCCGGATTCCGGCGATGACGGCGACAGTGACGAAGGTTGATCCTGCCGTCAAGCGTCGGGCATCTGTTGCCGGGTTGCCTGCTTCGATGTGAACTGGATTGAACAAAATGGGCCGTGCGATTTCTTTCGCGTGGCCCTTTTTGTTTGCCTACGCGCCTTCACTGACCGCGGTGGCTGGACAGGGCCGGGCACGGACGATAAAAGCCAGTGATTTTGCAATATAGCCATCGTTTCCGATGGCAGGTGATGGACTCCAGCTGTGAGCGGTGTGTGGGCATGAGCGGTGTAAATGAAATTCGGTCGACCTTTCTCGACTACTTCAAGAAGAACGGACACGAGATTGTGCCCTCCAGCCCGCTGGTGCCGCGCAACGATCCGACGCTGATGTTCACCAATGCCGGCATGGTGCAGTTCAAGAACGTCTTTACCGGTCTGGAAAGCCGTCCCTATTCCACCGCCGCAACCGCGCAGAAATGCGTGCGCGCTGGCGGTAAGCATAATGACCTCGACAATGTCGGTTATACCGCCCGCCACCACACCTTCTTCGAAATGCTCGGCAATTTCTCCTTTGGCGATTATTTCAAGGAAGAGGCGATCACCCACGCCTGGAACCTGATCACCAAAGAATTCGGCATCGACCGCAATCGTCTGCTGGTCACGGTCTATCACACCGACGACGAGGCCTTTAACCTCTGGAAGAAGATCGCCGGTTTCTCCGACGACCGCATCATCCGCATCCCGACCAGCGACAATTTCTGGGCGATGGGCGATACCGGCCCCTGCGGTCCCTGTTCCGAAATCTTCTACGACCACGGCGATCATATCTGGGGCGGCCCGCCCGGCTCGCCGGAAGAAGATGGCGATCGCTTCATCGAAATCTGGAACCTCGTCTTCATGCAATATGAGCAGGTGACGAAGGAAGAGCGCATCGACCTGCCGCGCCCGTCGATCGATACCGGCATGGGTCTGGAGCGTATTTCCGCGCTGCTGCAGGGCAAACATGACAATTACGATACGGACCTGTTCCGGGCGCTGATTGCCGCTTCGGTGGAAGCGACAGGCGTTCCGGCTGAAGGTGAGAAACGCGCCAGCCACCGGGTCATCGCCGACCATCTGCGCTCGTCCGCCTTCCTCATTGCCGATGGCGTCCTGCCGTCCAATGAAGGCCGCGGTTATGTTCTGCGCCGCATCATGCGCCGCGCCATGCGCCATGCCGAACTTCTCGGCGCACGCGAGCCGCTGATCTACAAGCTGCTGCCGTCGCTGGTGCAGCAGATGGGCCGCGCCTATCCGGAACTGATCCGCGCCGAAGCGTTGATCTCCGAAACGCTGAAGCTCGAGGAAACCCGTTTCCGCAAGACGCTGGAACGCGGCCTGTCGCTGCTGTCGGACGCAACTTCCACCCTGCACAAGGGCGACATGCTGGATGGCGAAACCGCTTTCAAGCTTTACGACACCTATGGTTTCCCGCTCGACCTGACGCAAGACGCGCTGCGCGCCCGCGAAATCGGCGTCGACATCTCCGGCTTCACGGATGCCATGGAGCGCCAGAAGGCGGAAGCCCGCTCGCATTGGGCCGGCTCCGGCGACAAGGCCACCGAAACGATCTGGTTCGAGCTCAAGGAAAAGCTCGGCGCGACCGAGTTCCTCGGTTATGACACGGAGACTGCCGAAGGCGTCATTCAGGCCATCGTCAAGGACGGCAAGGCCGTTGAGAGCGCTGCGGATGGCGAGACCGTGCAGGTCGTCGTCAACCAGACGCCGTTTTATGGCGAGTCCGGCGGCCAGATGGGCGATACCGGCGTCATCACCGGCGACAACGGCGCCTTTGCCGTTTCCGACACCCAGAAGCGGGGCGAAGGCCTCTTCGTCCATATGGGCACCGTTTCCAAGGGCGGCCTGAGAGTCGGCGATGCCGTTCAGCTGACGGTCGATCATGACCGCCGCTCGCGTCTGCGCGCCAATCACTCCGCCACCCACCTGCTGCATGAGGCGTTGCGTGAAGTGCTCGGCACCCACGTTGCCCAGAAGGGGTCGCTGGTCGCGCCCGAGCGCCTGCGTTTCGACGTTTCACACCCGAAGCCAATGTCTGCCGAGGAGCTGAAGGTTGTCGAAGAGATGGCCAACGAAATCGTGCTGCAGAACTCTCCTGTCGTCACCCGCCTGATGAGCGTCGATGACGCCATTGCCGAGGGCGCGATGGCATTGTTCGGCGAAAAATACGGTGACGAGGTTCGTGTCGTCTCCATGGGCACCGGCCTGCATGGCGCAAAGGCCAACCGTCCTTACTCCGTCGAGCTTTGTGGCGGCACGCATGTGGGCGCTACCGGTCAGATCGGTCTCATCCGCATCCTCGGTGAAAGCGCCGTCGGTGCCGGTGTACGCCGTCTCGAGGCAGTTACGGGGCAAGGTGCTCTTGCCTATCTCGCGGAACAGGATGAGCGAGTGAAGGCGCTGGCCTCGTCGCTGAAGGTTCAGCCGGGCGATGTGCTGTCGCGTGTTGAAGGCCTGCTGGACGAGCGCAAGAAGCTGGAGCGCGAGCTTGCCGATGCTCGCCGCAAGCTCGCCATGGGCGGCGGTTCGGCCGATGCCGGCGCAAGCGACGTCAAGCAGGTTGCGGGCGTCAACTTCCTGGCAAAATCCCTTGCTGGGATCGATGCCAAGGATCTGAAGGGGCTTGCCGATGAGGCCAAGGCCAATCTCGGCTCTGGCGTCGTGCTGCTGATCGCCGTTTCCGAAGATGGCAAGGCAAGCGCTGTCGCCGCCGTGACCGAAGATCTGACGGCCCGTTTCAGCGCTGTCGATATCGTCCGCACCGCGTCTGCTGCCCTTGGCGGCAAGGGCGGCGGCGGCCGCCCTGATATGGCACAGGCTGGCGGCCCAGATGGC
>NZ_JBQYSN010000147.1:0-7284 GCF_052686535.1 Agrobacterium sp. DKPNP3
TCTGGGCGGCGCGAGTGGCGACGCAGGACGTCCTGTCCATCACCGGAACAGCCACGCCTTCGGGCGCATTGCTGTCGGCCGCGGAAAGTCCGGCGAGCCCGCCAATCGTCTGCGGCGTGACGATGCGGAAGCCGCTCGCCGATGCGACCTCTTCGGAGGCCGCAAGCGCCGGTTCGGTATTCCTGATCAGGAGAGCGTTGCCACCGAGCACTGCAATCGCACCCAATGCCAACACCGTTGCGACTCTGAGATGACGAGGTCTGCGCTCGTCTGCATTCTGACTGATGGAGGTCATGCCCTGCTCCACAAATAGGGTGATGGTGTCGCAAGGACCGTCCACAAGGGAGGCGCTTGACTGGAACAAAGGCTACGGCGGGGTGGATGCGCCGGCATCTATACAGAGGTCTAGTTCGTATAGCGGAAGGTGTTGGCGGCGGGACAAATGCTGAAAGGCATTTGCTCAACGGCAAAATATGCTCGGACGGCAGGGCGTCGGAGCATGAAGTCGTCACGGATGTTCATCGGAAGGGAGCGGTCAGCGCGATGGAAGGTTGTCCAGTCGCCGATTGCGGCCGAGCGGCATGCTGCGGTCAGGGCCGCTCGCCGAGAACGGATTCCAGGCATCCGATCAGATTGCCGATATTGACCGGCTTGCGAAGAAAGGCCAAAGCGCCGCCGCTAAGGGCCGCATTCCGGGTGCGTTCATCCTCGTAGGAGGTTACGAAGATCATCGGCGGATGGCTGCCGCGCCGATTGAGCTCGCTCTGCAGCTCGATGCCGGACAGACCGGGCATTTTCACATCTACGACGATGCAGTCGATGCCCGCCTGCTGCTGCGACTCCAGAAAATGCTCGGCGGATGCGAACAGGCGGCATTCGTAACCGAAGGACATGATGAGATCATCCATGGCTTCACGGATGGCTGGATCGTCGTCGACGACGGCAATGACGGGAACGGGGGGCAATGAAAGCGACCTTTTCTGTTATCTTTCTTCCTCTATGCGCTCAGGCGCCTTTGAAAGATACCATACTAAGATACAGGTGGTCGGAACTTCTCGCCGATCAGTTCCGCTTTCCGCACGAGGTCGGCGACCGATCTGGCCTCCATTTTGCGCATGACATTGCCCCTGTGCAATTTCACGGTGACTTCGCTGATACCGAGTTCGTAAGCGATCTGTTTGTTCATCAGGCCGCGGACAACGGCCCCCATGACCTCGCGCTCCCTTGGCGTCAGCTGCTCGGCAAGGGAGCTGACGGCCTCGTTCTGGGCGCTTTCGCGGCGTCGCGACGCGTCCCGCTCCATCGCCTGCGCGACGGCATCCAGAATGTCCTGTTCCTTGAACGGCTTGGTCAGAAAATCGACCGCTCCCGCTTTCATTGCTCGCACGCTCATCGGAATATCACCGAAGCCGGTCATGAAAATGATCGGCATCCTGTTACCCACGCGTTCCAGCTGCATCTGGAAATCAAGACCGCTCGTGCCCGGAAGCCGCACGTCCAGCAGCAGGCAGCCGTGCCGGTCCAGATTGGCTTTTTCCAGGAAAGCGGCGGCGCTGTCGAAGGCTTCGACGTCGAATTTCATGGAGCGGAAAAGATCGGTAAGGGCTTCCCGCATCGACACGTCGTCATCGACGATGAAGACGACGGCTGAGGGCGGCTCCTTCGTTGTCTTGCGTGGCTCAGGCATGTTCGATCTCCTGGCTGATCGGCATGGAAATTGTAAAGATCGCCCCGCCGAGAGGATGATTGTCACCGGTTAGCCTGCCGCCCCGTGCTTCCAGTGTTGTGCGGCAGATGGAAAGCCCCATGCCCATTCCCGTCTCCTTCGTTGTGAAAAAGGGTGAAAACAGCTTGTCTTTCATCTGAAGCGGGAAACCAGGCCCGTTGTCGCGAACCGCAATCCGAATTTTGTCGTTGTCTTCACGTTCCTTCCGTACCGTGATGGTGCGATTGCCGATGCCTGCCTCGTCCATGGCCTGAATGGCATTGGTGAAGAGGTTGATGAGAACCTGCTGCAATTCGATCCTGACGGCCGTTATCGGCGGTGTGGCCTGTTTTTCCACATGGACCGTGGTCTCGCTGCGTTCCAGCTCATGTTCGAGAAGGCTGAGTGTTTCATCGATGAATTCATCGAGGTCGAAGGTTTCCACTTTGCCGCTGGTATGGGCGAGCAGGCTACGCGTGTTCTGGATGATGTCACTCGCCCTCTGGCCGTCGCGGATCATGCGTTCCGCCGAGCGGCGGGCGGCCGCGAGATCGGGCGGATCGCGATCGAGCCAGCGCAGCAATGTCTGCGCATTGACGATGATGGCGCCAAGCGGCTGGTTCAATTCGTGGGAGAGCGATGCGGACATGGCTCCGACGGCCGCCGCCTTGGACGCCTTTGTCAGTTCCGCCTGTGCTTCTGCCAGCGCCTTCAGCTCCATTTCGCGTTGGGTGATATCCACCATGCTGACCACCACGCGGTTGAAGGACGCCGCTTCCGCAGGGAAACTGATGGAAAGAAGTACCAGCTTGTCTACGCCGCTGTCGGTCCGCACCATAACCTTGTCTTCAAAGACACGCCGGTTGTCGATAATCGCCTGCAACACATCAACGAACTTGCCGGTGGATGAAACGATCGATTGCTGAAGGGTGCCGCGGATAGAGGAATCGTAACCCAGCATTTCCTTTCCGGCTTCATTCGATGCAACGACCGTGATGAGATCGATGCATTGCTGCGTAAAACCCGAATTGGCGCGGGCATGGGCCCGCATGTCGGTGATGCCCCGCTGCTTGAGGCTCATCAGCAAGGCGTGAAGCTTCGAATAGTCGCGTTCCCAAAGTGCAACGCGCGTACGGTCGAAAATGGAGCGATAACGCTCCTCGCTTTCCTTCAGCGCCGCATTGGCTGACAACATTGCCAGCCGGGCGGTCTCGGTTTTCAAAAGCAGCACGGTCGTGACGGCAAGTGCTGCAAGGGCGACGACCAACCGAAGCGCCGATTGAAAATCCGCGTCATCTGCGTGTGTCGCGGCATAGGACAACAGGGACAGAATGGCACAGGTACAGGAGATTGCGATCAGTCCCGACCAGCTTACAGTCTGCGCGGCCAAAAGGACCGTGATGACATAAAGCACCGCGATCGCGCCTTCTATGTCGGTATAGGTATCGACGTAAAATACCGCGGCCGCCAGCGCCAGCGCCCCAAGGCCAAAAGCCAGATGGTGCGCTCTACCTTCAGGTTCGCGCGCGCGAAACATCCTTGACGCAATCGACATTGTTCCCCCGATGCGATTTTTGCCGACAATACGGTTTTTTCAGCACAACCTGACCTATACATAGGTCTTGGTTGCCCCGTCGTCGAAGCATCAGGATAGCGGGAAATGGGTGCGGCGCTATATGCAAAAATCAGCATGTACGACCCTCGTCCACAGGCCATGACTATGGCCCGATAAGACATCTGATACAGGCGACAGCAAAAAACGCGCAACGACAGCTGCGTTGCGCGCCGGTGTTTCGCGCCTCAGATTGCTGCTGCACTAACCGTAATGGGCACGCCCTTGTACGAGGGCGTTCCCGAAAGGCGGTCGTAATGGCCGAGCGCCACCACCGCATTCATCTCGGGGTAGTAACCAGCGGCGGAACCCTTCGGTATGTTATATTCCACAACCGTGAAACCCTTCACGAGGTGGCGTTCCTCACATTCTTTGCCGATGCCGCTGATATCGATGCGGTCGCCATCCTTCAGGCCGCGTGCGGCGAGGTCTTGCCTGTTCATGAAGATGATGTCTCTTCGGCCAAAGACGCCGCGGTAACGATCGTCCATGCCATAGATCGTCGTATTGTACTGATCATGGCTGCGGATGGTGGTCAGAATCAGGACATCCGGATTGGCGATGAGTGGATCCTCTTCCAGCCCGGTGGCCACAAGGAAATAGGCCTTGCCGCTCTCCGTATTCCATCGACGGAAGGAGGCGGCGACATCGAGGCGGAAGCCACCTTTGACGCGGACACGGCTGTTGAAATCCCTGAAGTCCGGAAAAACCTCTTCAATCTTGTCACGGATGCGGTCGTAATCGGCAATCAGCCAGTCCCAGTCGATGCCATGGCGGTTTCCGAGGGTCGCCTTGGCGATACCGGCGATGATGGCTGGTTCAGACCGCACCAATTCGCTCGGGGGCTTAAGGAAACCGCGCGACGCATGCACCATCGACATGGAGTCTTCCACTGTCACCGCCTGCGGGCCAGAGGCCTGCGTATCCAGATCGGTGCGACCAAAACAGGGCAGGATCAACGATGTCCGCGCGGTCAAAAGGTGGGAGCGGTTCAGCTTTGTCGCGATGTGGACAGCAAGATCGAGTTTGCGCATGCCCTCGAAGGTCGCGCCAGTATCCGACATGGCGACAGCGAGGTTTCCACCAAGGCAGATGAGTGCCCGGGATTTTCCGGCGATGATTGCCTCCACGGCCTCGATCGCATTGTGTCCCTTTTCTTCAGGGGGCCGGAATCCGAAAGCCCGTTCCATTCCTTCCAACAGCGCCTTGTTCGGGATTTCGGTGATGCCGACGGTGCGATCTCCCTGGACATTGGAGTGGCCACGAATGGGCGCTATCCCCGCGCCCGGGCGGCCCATATTGCCACGCAGCAGCAGGAGATTGGCAATTTGCTGCACATTGCTTGTCCCCTTGGCGTGCTGCGTGATGCCCATGCCGTAACAGATGATGACATTCGAGGCGTTGACATAAATCCTTGCGACGCTCTCTATCGCCTCCTTCGTCAGCCCGCTGACGGAGCAGATCGTATCCCATGAGGTTGCGTCGATGTCGGCGCGCAGTGCGTCCAGGCCCGTGGTATGTTGTTCAATGAAATCGCGGTCCAGTACGCCAGTCTGGCCGGCCTGAAGGCTCTCTGCATCGAGGTCTAACACGGCCTTCATGATACCCTTAAGGGCTGCAAGATCGCCGCCGGTGCGCAGCTGGTGATAGGCGGAGGCGATCGGCGTTGAGGAAAGCGTCGCCATTTCGATCGGGTCCTGCGGCGCCGCGAAACGTTCCAGCGCCCGTTCCTTCAAAGGGTTAAAGACGACGATCGGTACGCCGCGTTTTGCGGCATTATGTAGCGTCGTCATCATGCGTGGATGATTGGTGCCCGGGTTATGGCCAAAACTGAAGATCGCATCGGCATGATCGAAATCCTCGAGCGTCACCGTGCCTTTGCCAACGCCGATGGACTTCGGAAGGCCGACGCTGGTGGCCTCGTGGCACATGTTGGAACAGTCAGGAAAATTATTCGTCCCATAGGCGCGCACGAAAAGCTGATAGAGAAACGCAGCCTCGTTGGACGCCCGGCCGGAAGTGTAGAATTCCGCCTTGTTGGGGTCATCTAGCCTGTTGAGTTCCTGCGCGATCAGAAGGAAGGCGTCGTCCCAGGCTATGGGCTCATAGCGATCGCTCGCGGCATTGTAATGAAGGGGAAGGGTCAGCCGACCGGCATCCTCAAGCTTGTGATCCGTCCATTGCCACAATTCGGAAACCGTATGCTGCGCAAAAAACTCTGCGCCTGAACGTTTTGCGGTCGATTCCCAGGTGATGGCCTTGGCGCCGTTCTCACAGAATTCGAAGGATGAGGTGTGTTTGGGGTCTGGCCAGGCGCAGCCGGGACAGTCAAAACCTTCGGGCTGATTGGCCTTGAGCAGCGTCTTGGTGCCCTGCGCGATGATCTGCTGGTGGGCGAGCGTCTTCGCGACCGCTTTTAACGCATCCCAGCCGCCAGCAGGATGATCGTATCTTTCAATACCTTCAGGCCGTTCTTCCGCCATGTCAGATTTCCTTCGATTTCGCTGATTGACTGTTGCCGTGCCCGATGACGCTAACGCAACTGCGCAAGCGTAAACATCATACTCAGGCATAGGTTGCCTCAACAGCCGAGGGCAAAATGAAAAAGGCCGCCTCCTGTGACAGGGGCGGCCTTGGCGGATCGGGAGGGGAGATCGGCGCCTCCGGGGAGGGGACACCGGAGGCTTCTGGCTTCTGCGAGCCAATCGCCTTGGGGCGGGGCGATTGGCAAACCCTATCTCGGGGACCACCTGACCGAAACTACACTTAGGTATCGGGTGGACTGTACCAGCAGCCGATTTCTCCGGACCCATTCTTCTCCCTATTCTCCGTGTCGATCATACAGCCGCAACAGGGGCGCTCAACAACGGGCGGTCGATTGCAAAAGGAGAACGATGATGGACACGACCACAGCTACCAAGAACCGCAAGCTTCCACTCGCAACCCCGACCGATCTCGGAGCCGAAGCGAGCCGCGACATCGCCGCTGCGCTGACCGCGCTTCTAGCGGATGTCTTCACGCTCTACATCAAGACCAAGAACTTCCACTGGCATGTTTCCGGCCCGCATTTCCGGGACTATCACACGCTGCTGGACGAGCAGGGTGCCCAAATCTTTGCGATGACCGACGACATTGCCGAAAGGGCGCGCAAGATCGGCGGTACAACCATCCGCTCAATCGGTCAGATCGGACGCCTCCAGCGCCTTCTTGATAATGACGCCGACTTCGTCACGCCGGAGGATATGCTGGCCGAACTGCGCGAGGACAACAAGCAACTGACCGCCATCCTGCGGCAAACGCACAGCCTGACCTCCGATCTCAATGACCACGCCACGACCAGCCTGATTGAAAACTGGATCGACGAGACGGAGCGCCGCACCTGGTTCCTATTCGAAACCACCCGACGCGCGCGCTGAAGCCGGCAGGAAAACGAAATGACCGACAATCCCATCGAGCTCGCAATTTCCAGACGGCATGTCCTGCTGGCCGGCGCCGCGTTTTCCACTGCAATGGCCATGCCGACGCTCGCATTTTCAAAATCCATCCCAACCCGCAATGAAGGAGCATTTCCAATGACCGAATCATTCGTAAAGACCAAGGACGGCGTCGATATCTATTTCAAGGACTGGGGTTCGAAGGATGCCCAGCCGATCGTCTTCCATCACGGCTGGCCGCTATCCTCCGACGACTGGGATGCGCAGATGCTGTTCTTCGTTCAGAACGGCTACCGCGTCGTGGCGCATGATCGTCGCGGTCACGGACGTTCTCAGCAGGTGAGCGACGGCCACGACATGGATCATTATGCCGCCGATGCATCCGCCGTTGCCGAACATCTTGATCTCAGGAACGCTGTTCATATCGGACACTCGACTGGCGGGGGTGAGGTCGCGCGTTACGTCGCAAAGTTTGGCGAACCGCAGGGCCGTGTCGCCAAGGCCGTCCTCGTCTCCGCGGTTCCGCCGCTGAT
>NZ_JBQYSN010000148.1:0-6908 GCF_052686535.1 Agrobacterium sp. DKPNP3
TGGGTCGGACTCTGGCGCGGCGATCGGTTTCTGGCCGACAAGAATGCCTTTTGGGAAACCTACGCAAGTCTGTTGGCATACGTCGCGTCCGCCAAGGAGACCGATGGAACGCCGCATTTCGAAGCCAACAACCTGACAAGGCATTACGAAGAGATCATACAGGCTGCCGCCGGCTCGCGCCGTGTCTGGGTGCTTAACTTAGCTAGCAGCGTGGAGGCCTTGCTGCTGGAGCTGTTTCCGCGCAGGTCGAAGGATCAATCGGCCGACGAGAAGGCCATCGCCGACCTGGTCGAGCACATCGGCAAGTGGCCCGGCGACAATGACTTAAAGGCCGCGGCAGCGGGCGCTGTCAGAAGGAAGGCTGAAATGAACGCCTCAAAGGCACTCACCACGCTTTTCGAGCGAGGTGGCGTCAATAAGTCTGGAGTGGACGCCTGGAAGGCCGTACGGCACAAGGTCATGCATGGATCGCTGGTATCGATCTATTCGGACAAGGAAGAGGACGACCGCATTCTGGCCTTAGTGGAATTGGTCCACCGCCTTTCTGAACAGATTGTAGGACTCGCGCCTTCCGGCGAGACGGACGGCGACGCGCGGCCACCCACCCCGATTGAAAGGGCATAGAGGAGGTTGCTCAACGGTTCCGATTTGTCGGTGCGCGGTGCCCGATATACCGTGAAAGGGTCAGAAAATGAGCGGCCCGCACGGTAAGGCCATTTCGTGCGAGCAAAGCCGATCTAAATCAATGAGTTGTCTTTTACAGACAGCCTTTGTGATTGCAGGGTTGACGGTTCGAATCCCTTCAAGAGCATGAAAAAGTCAGCGCGAGCAAAGAGTTTAGCCGCACCCGAAACCGATAAAGGAGGCTCCCGTTGTGCTTTTGACGGGAAGTCGCATAAAAGATCCGCACTTGGTCTAAACGCAGGCAAGTCACTCTGTATACGAATTTTCTTCGCTCGATGATAAGAAATCATATCGTTTGACGAAATTACAGGAAATTAGTTCCTTGCTTGGGCAACTATGCGAGGACACCGTGACTAAAATCGGATTTAGAATGTTGGAGCGCGCAGGTGAGCGTGTATCCCAAAACGTGATCAAGGCATTTCTCGATATCGGCGTCGCCCAAGTGAGCGACTGCATGGGTCGCCTCTACGGCTCACACAACCTTACGCCTGTACACGGGGCCGGCTTACGCATGGCAGGCATCGCTCTGACCGTAAAGACCCGTCCTGGCGATAACCTCCTCATCCATCAGGCAATAGCGACGGCGCAACACGGCGATGTCATCGTTGTCGACGGTGGCGGCTGCACGACAAATGCGCTGGTTGGTGAGCTCATGCTAAAGCAGGCGCAGGCCCGCGGTATCGCAGGTTTTGTCATCGACGGCATGGTTCGTGATGCCGAAGCTTTCAGACGCGAGAAATTTCCCTGCTTTGCCCGGGGGCTCTCACATCGAGGTCCGTACAAAGATGGCCCGGGCGAAATGAACGTGCCTGTCGCCGTCGGCGGTCTTGTCGTTCAGGCAGGAGACGTGATCATCGGTGATTGCGACGGCCTGCTTTCGATCCCGGCCAGCCACGCGGCCGATGTGCTTGCCATGGCGCAAGCTACCGAGACGAGCGAACAGAAGCGGATGGAAATGATTGCTGCCGGTACCTATCAGAAACCCTGGCTTGCCAAGACTTTGTCCAAGCTTGCCGAGGAGTATGCATGAGCATCGTTGCTGAACGCATGCGGCAGGTCAAGTTGTCGCCGAGTGTAGCCGCGCGCATCATCCTCAATCGTCTCCGCGAAGAAGGTCGCCGTATCATCGATCTGACGATCGGCGAGCCCGATTTTGCAACGCCAGCCCATATCTGCAAGGCTGCTGTTGAGGCGATGGAACGCGGTGAGACCAAATACCCATTGTCGCAGGGTACAATGCCGTTGCGCCGCGCGGTTGCCAATCGTCTAATTCTCGATACTGGTGTTACCTATCCGGTCGACCAGATCATTGTCAGTACAGGCGCCAAGCAGGTTCTCTACAACGCGCTGATGTCGTCGCTCGAAGATGGTGACGAAGTCATCATTCCGGCACCCTATTGGGTGTCCTATCCCGATATGGTCGAGCTTGCCGGTGGCACACCGGTCACCCTGTCTACCGACGCCGGAAAACGTTACAAGATCGAACCGGAAGCGCTGGCCAGAGCAATCACGCCTAAAACCAAATGGTTGATGATGAACGCTCCCAGCAATCCCTCTGGCGCGGTTTACGACGAGGCAGAGCTGCTGGGTCTGGCCGAGGTACTGCGCGCCAATCCGCATGTTTGGGTTATGACCGACGACATCTATGCGCGGCTGACCTTCAACGGTCGCCCGGCATTGCATATACTGCAAGTCGCCCCGGGTCTTGCCGACCGTATCCTTGTAGTCAACGGGGTATCCAAGGCCTATGCGATGACCGGCTGGCGCATTGGTTACGGAGCTGGCCCCAAGGACCTGATCAAGGCCATGGCCGTCGTTCAGTCGCAAAGCACGTCGGGCGCTTGCTCCATTAGTCAGGCAGCAGCTCTTGCAGCTCTGACCGGTCCCCAGGATTGTGTCACCGAATTCGCGAGTTCGTTTCGCGAGCGCCGGGATGCGGCGCTTGCCATCCTATCGGATGCGCCCGGACTTAATGCGGTTTCGCCCGATGGAGGCTTTTACATCTTCCCGGACTGCACAGCGTTGATAGGTAAAACGGCTCCTGACGGCACAACCATAAAGAGTGATGCCGATCTTGTTCAGTATATCCTAAAGGAGAGTGGCGTGGCGCTGCTCGACGGCGGCTCTTACGGCATTCCGGGGACGTTTCGTCTTTCTTTTGCCTCGGCCATTGATGAGGTACGCGAAGGGTGTGAAGCCATTAAGGGGCTTTGTACAGCACTGGCTGACTGACAGCAATCCAACCAACCGACCATATGTCGGCCTCAAAAACAAGAAGAGAGGGAATGATATGAAAAGAACAATCCTGGCAGGTCTGGCTATCGCTCTGCCCCTGGCGATTTCGGCATTTGCTGCCAAAGCTGATCAACTGGAGGAGATTAAGGCGCGCGGCACGCTGGTTTGCGGCACGCTTGGTACATCCGAGCCCTTCAGCTTCCAAGACAGCGCAACGCGCTCGCTCGTCGGCTATGACGTCGATTTCTGCAAGTATGTTGCGGACAAGTTGGGCGTGAAGGTCGAATACAAGCTGCTTGCTGTCGCCGCCCGTATTCCGGAACTGCAGAGCGGTCGTGTGGATGTCGTTGCCGCCAATCTCGGCTGGTCGAACGATCGTGCCGAGCAGATTGAATTCAGCCATCGTTACTACACAACTCCTCAGAAGCTTCTGGTTCGTGCAGATAGCGATATCAAGACGATCGAAGATCTGGCGGAAAAGCGCATCGGTGCCACCAAGGGCTCGAGCTCTGAACGTGTCATCCAGGAGCGCCTGCCCAAGGCTCGCGTCATCGGTTATGCTGATAGCCCAGCTGCATTCCTGTCGCTGCAGCAGCGCAAGGTCGACGCCCAGTTCGCGTCCGAATTGGTTCTGGTTCGTCTCGTCAACCAGAGCCCGGACAGCTCTCCGACCCGCATCTTGGAAAAGGCAGTGGTTGATGAGCCGTGGGGTCTCGGGATCAAGAAGGGTGAGACCACTCTTCTGAAGGCCGTCAACAGTGCGCTCGAAGAGGCTGAGACCTCCGGCGAGGCTGTGAAGATCTACGACAAGTGGTTCGGTGATGCGACGGCCTACAAGCTGAAGCGCTCCTTCACCATCGGTCCGATCTCCGTCGAATAATCCTGCCATAACCAACAGGTCGCGCCGTCTTGGAAAGGTTGCGCGGCCTGCCTTCTTTAAGAGGCGAGAATGGACCTACTTACAGCTGACCAGATTCAGCAGTTGCTATGGGGGCTGAAGACTACGACCCTGCTATTTGCAGTTTGCTGGCTGATGGCTTTCACCGTTGCGCTTATCCTTGTGGTGGTCAGGGCGACGGAAATCACAGCCTGCAGATGGATCGTTGACGCCTTCGTCGCCTATCACCGCAACGTGCCGCTGCTGGTGCAAGTCATGTTCTGGTATTTCGGCATGCCGGAATTGCTCCCGGAAGATTTCCGCTACTGGCTTTACGACCACAACGCCGAGTTCTGTTTTGCCGCGATCGCTCTTGCGCTTGGCAACTCCGCATATCTCGCCGAAGACATCCGAAGTGGCCTGCGTGCCATTCCCCATACACAGTTCGAGGCTGCGCGTTCACTCGGCTGCACCTACATGCAGACGATGCGCTACATCGTGGTGCCGCAGGCGTTGCGCATTTCACTCCCGCCGCTCGTCGGCCGCGCGCTGCTTTTGTTCAAGAATACCAGTATCGCGATGGCGATCGGTGTTGCAGAGCTAACCTACCAGACACGCGAGATCGAAAACCTGACCTTCAAGAGCTTCACCGTTTTCGGTATTTCCACCGTCCTTTACCTCATCGGAACACTACTGATCATGGCCTTCGGCGCATGGCTTGAGAAACGGATGCGTATTGGCGCCCGGGAGGCCTCCAATGCTTGATATCATTCGCGAATACTGGCTGAGCTTTCTAATCGGCCAGTATCCAAACGGCCCGCTCGGCGGCCTTGCCATGACGCTGATCGTGGCGGTTCTGTCGATCCTGTTTTCCTTCCCGATTGCCATCGGGCTTGCGCTGTCGCGTTTGTCGACCTTCCGATGGCTGCGTGTCACCAGCATGGCACTGGTTAACTTGGTGCGCGGCATTCCGCTGTTGATGCTGATCTTCTGGTGTTACTTCGTCATCCCGATTGCCACGGGCTACGCGGTGTCCGGTTTCTGGACGCTTGTCTGCGCGCTGACGATCTACGAGGCGGCTTACCTGTCTGAGGTCATCCGCGCCGGGATAGCGTCTTTGCCCAAGGGGCAGGTCGAAGCCTCGCGGTCGCTGGGCGCCAGCTATGCCCTGACAATACGCAGCGTAGTTCTACCGCAGGCTCTCTTCAATGTCTTGCCGAGCATGACCAGCCAGTTCATCTCCACGATCAAGGAGACGTCGCTTGGTTACGTTATTGCTGTCAACGAACTCACCTTCGCTGCCAATCAGGTAAACAGCCTGCTGCTGACCAAGCCGTTACAGGTCTTCACTATTCTCGCCATCACTTATTTCGTCGTCTGTTTCGTGCTCACCCGCGGCCTGACAGCGCTCGAAACCTCCATCCGACGCAAGAGGGGCCTCGCATGACCGATCAGAACAATTCAAATGCCATGGTCTCTTTCGACAAGGTCAACAAGTGGTATGGAACCCACCAGGTGCTGACCGATATCACTTTTGAGATTCCGAAGGGCCAAGTTGTTGTCGTATGTGGCCCGTCAGGCTCTGGCAAATCGACGCTAATCCGCACCATCAACAGCCTGGAGCCGATTCAGAAAGGCAAGATTGTTCTCGATGGCGTCGAGGTCCACGGGCCGAAAACCGATCTCAACCAGTTACGCCAAAGGGTCGGGTTCGTTTTCCAGCAGTTCAACCTCTTTCCGCACATGAGTGTGCTGGACAACATCACTTTTGCTCCGATCAAAATTCAGAAGCGTCCGCGTGCCGATGCCGAAGCATTTGCCCGCGAGCTTCTTGCCCGTGTCGGTCTGTCAGAAAAAGCGGATAGTTTTCCCGGCTTTTTGTCTGGCGGTCAGCAGCAGCGTGTGGCGATTGCACGTGCGCTTGCACTGCGTCCGCCCGTCATCCTCTTCGATGAGCCGACAAGCGCGCTCGATCCTGAGATGGTGGGTGAGGTGCTTGCCGTCATGAAGTCTCTTGCCAGCGAAGGTATGACTATGGTCTGCGTCACCCACGAAATGGGTTTTGCCCGCGACGTTGGGGATCGGGTAATTTTCATGGATCAAGGCCGCACCGTCGTTGATACGACGCCAGAGATGTTCTTTAATAATCGCGAACATCCGCGAGTGCAGCGTTTCCTTTCCGACATCAAGGGACAACACTAAGACCGCTCAAAAGAACCGGGGACGTCCAGGCGTGTACACTCTCAAGCAGCTTGAAGCATTTTGCGCTACAGCTGCATTCAGTAGCTTTACGGAGGCCTCCAAGCGCTTGGTCCTCACCCAGTCGACGATCGCCAAGCGCGTCGGTGAGCTAGAGAGTAGCGTCGGTGCGCCGCTTTTCCATCGCGCCGGTAGAACCTTGCACCTCACTCCTGTTGGCGAGCAGCTTCTTGTGCATGCACAGGAAATGATGGCACTGCATGAGCGGATAACTGGAACGCTATCAGATGTTTCTCAATTCCACAGTCGCCTGCGCATCGGCGCTACCGACATTATCGGTTTAACTTGGCTTCCTGCATTGATTCAGTCGATCAGGACCCATTTCCCGAAGGTGAGGATCGAGCCGGAGATCGATGGGGGTGTCAGGCTTTACGAGCGGCTTGATCGCAACGAGATAGATATTGCTCTGATGCCCGGTCCGTTTTCCAGTCCTACGATCGAATCGTGTCAGATCGGTGAGGTCGAGAATGTCTGGATGGCAGCGCCGAGCTTTAAACTAAAATCGGGCACGCTTTCAGCCCAGGATGTTTCTGAACTGCCGGTTATCGGACAACCTGACAATTCGGCGTTGACGCTGCTCTATCGCAAATGGTTCGCTGAAAATGGCTTCAACATTCAAAAGGTTCTATCTTGCAATAGCCTTGGAATGGTGGCCAAGCTTACGACCTACGGACTTGGTCTCAGTTACCTTCCAAAAAACTACTTTACTCCGGCGGTGGGAGCCGGTGAATTGATGATCGTCGAGGTCGAGCCTCGATTGCCGCCAGTCCAGTATTTCGCATTCTACAAGCGTGAAAACGCTCCACGACTGATCGAGGAAGTCTTGGTAATTATCAGCGAGGTCATTAGCTTC
>NZ_JBQYSN010000149.1:0-6871 GCF_052686535.1 Agrobacterium sp. DKPNP3
GCGTGCCGTTCGACGTGGCGCCGACGACATTGCTGCTGATGCTTGCAGTCACGTCCTTTGCCGGTGCGGAAATGCTGTAATCGGCAGGATCAAGGCCGCTTTCGCCAACCGTCTCGAGGAAAGCGAGGACGGCATTGGCGCGCTCGGTCAGTTCGCCGCCGGAAACCCACAGCGTCTTGCCGCCGGCGCCGTAATAGGCTTCCAGCGCCTTGGCGATCTCCGGCGTGACGTTGAACTTCAGGTTGGCAAGGCCTTCGCCGAAATTCGCCGTGTTTACCGCACGGGCCGTATCCGCCTTATAGTCATAATAGCGCGGGCCTGAAACGCGCGGCAGAGGCTCAGGGTCGGAAGCATCCGCGCTCTGCGCAGTACCCGATGCGGAACCGGACGGTGAGGTGACGATACCGGCGGGCGGCAACTCGCCGCGGTCACGCGCGATCTTGCCCGGGCCGCCGCGAAGGAGGTCCATCAGGGTCACCGCCCCGGCACTGCCGGGAAGAGCGGTTGAAACGGAAAGACCGAGAGCCAGCACCAGTGCTGCCGATGATTTTCCAGATGTGACTTGCAATTTGATCCTCGTAGCACCCAGCACCACCGGAAAAACGGCGGGCATCAGTTTCATGCATCTCTAGCCGATCAACGGCCCGTTGAAAAGAAAACGCCCAAAGCCCAAAATCGTGCCGAAATGAACCTCATAATACAGCCGAAGCCATAAAAACGTAATTTCCAGAATTGGCGAGAATGGTTAAATTTCTATTTATTTCATTCACTTTGCTTTGACCCGGACGCCACGGAGGCGTGCGGCAAAAGCCCGGCTTCTCGGCCTTTTCAGCACGTAGTAAAAATGCCACGCGGGCGCCTTTTTCTTCTTGCCGCACCGGGCGCACGCCAATCGCTGCAAGCCGAAGGGAAATATCTTCCCGCGCCGCATGACAGCGGCTTTCTTTGCTGCCGCGATGATTCTATATATCGGCCGCGCAAGGCGGGCGAAGGCGCCGTTTTGGCGGAGGAACACGAGTAAAAAGGCAAGATTGATGACAGCCACACGGACGGAAACCGATACATTTGGCCCTATTGACGTTCAGGCCGATCGCTACTGGGGCGCGCAGGCGCAGCGCTCGCTCGGCAACTTCAAGATCGGTTGGGAAAAGCAGCCGGCATCGGTCGTTCGCGCGCTCGGCATCGTCAAACAGGCCGCCGCCCGCGCCAACATGGCGCTTGCCGGCCTCGACCCGAAGATCGGCGAAGCCATCATCGCCGCCTCACAGGAAGTCATCGATGGCAAGCTGACCGAGCACTTCCCGCTGGTCGTCTGGCAGACCGGTTCGGGCACCCAGTCCAACATGAATGCCAACGAGGTGATTTCCAACCGCGCAATCGAGATGCTCGGCGGCGAAATGGGCAGCAAGAAGCCGGTTCATCCCAACGACCACGTCAATATGAGCCAATCCTCGAACGACACCTACCCGACGGCGATGCACATCGCCTGCGTCGAGCAGATCGTTCACCACCTGCTGCCGAGCCTCAGGCACCTGCACAAGGCGCTGGAAGCCAAGGTCAAGCAGTTCGAAAAGATCATCAAGATCGGTCGCACCCACACGCAGGACGCAACGCCGCTGACGCTCGGCCAGGAATTCTCCGGTTACGCCGCTCAGGTGGCCTCCGCCATCGCCAACATCGAAACCACCCTGCCCGCGCTGTCGAAGCTCGCCCAGGGCGGCACGGCCGTCGGCACTGGTCTTAATGCCCCGGTCGGTTTTGCCGAAAAGGTCGCCGAGGAAATCTCTGAGATTACCGGCCTTTCCTTCGTCACCGCGCCGAACAAGTTCGAAGCGCTTGCCTCGCATGATTCCATGGTCTTCTCCCATGGTGCGATCAATGCGGCGGCTGCAGCGCTCTTCAAGATCGCCAACGACATCCGCTTCCTCGGCTCCGGCCCCCGCGCCGGTCTCGGCGAACTCTCGCTGCCGGAAAACGAACCCGGCTCGTCGATCATGCCGGGTAAGGTGAACCCGACCCAGTCGGAAGCACTGACTCAGGTTTGCGCCCACATCTTCGGCAACAATGCGGCGCTCTCCTTCGCCGGTTCGCAGGGCCACTTCGAGCTCAACGTCTACAACCCGATGATGGCCTACAACTTCCTGCAGTCGGTCCAGCTTCTGGGCGACGCCGCCGTCTCCTTCACCGACAATTGCGTCGTCGGCATCGAGGCCCGCGAAGACAATATCAAGAAGGGCGTCGAAAACTCGCTGATGCTGGTGACGGCGCTGAACGGCAAGCTCGGTTACGACATCTGCGCCAAAATCGCCAAGACCGCCCACAAGAACGGCACGACGCTGCGCGAAGAAGCCGTTGGTGGCGGATACCTCACCAACGAGGAATTCGACCAGTTTGTGCGGCCGGAGAACATGATCGGGCCGAAGTAAGCCTGTCGGGATTTTTTGAAACAAGGAACGGGTCTTCGGGCCCGTTTTTGTTTGTTCAACAAAAGATAAGCCCATTCAGAACGAACCTCAGGTCGGTCATTCGGGGAAGAGTTCTCCGTCATGCCGGACTTGATCCGGCATCCAGCCACCGCGCGTCTGCGCGGTGAAAGAGTCTGTTACGATTAAAGACTTGATCGTACTGGACCCGGGATTTAGTCCGGGGTGACGGAGGAAAAGTCTAGACCTCCCCAAACAAAAAAGGGCCGCTTTCGCGACCCTCTTCGTCATCCTTCAAACCGTCAAACCAGCCGGCTCTGCTCCACCGCCGCTTCGATGAAGCTGGCGAAAAGCGGATGCGGGTCGAGCGGGCGGCTCTTGAGTTCCGGGTGATACTGAACGCCAATGAACCAGGGATGGTCAGGATATTCCACCGTTTCCGGCAGCACACCATCCGGAGACATGCCCGAGAAGACCAAGCCGCAATTCTCCAGCCGGTCCTTGTAGTCCACATTCACCTCGTAGCGGTGACGGTGGCGCTCGGAAATATCCGTGGAGCCGTAAATCTCGGCGATCTTGGTATCCTTCTTCAGCGCCGCCTTATAGGCGCCGAGGCGCATCGTGCCGCCGAGATCGCCCTTGGAGGAACGCTTCTCCAGCTCGTTGCCCTTCACCCATTCGGTCATCAGACCAACAACGGGCTCGGCAGTCGGGCCGAATTCGGTGGAGGAGGCATTTTCGATGCCAGCAAGATGACGCGCCGCTTCCACGACCGCCATCTGCATGCCGAAGCAGATGCCGAAATAGGGCACGTTGCGCTCACGCGCGAACTGCGCCGCCATGATCTTGCCTTCAGAACCGCGCTCGCCGAAACCACCCGGCACCAGAATGCCGTTGACCTTTTCAAGGTATGGCGTCGGATCTTCCTTTTCGAAGACTTCCGACTCGATCCACTCGAGCTTGACCTTGACGCGGTTGGCGAAGCCGCCGTGATGCAGCGCCTCGATCAGCGACTTATACGCGTCCTTGAGGCCGGTATATTTGCCGACGATCGCAATCGTCACTTCGCCTTCCGGCGTGCGGATACGGTTGCAGACCTCTTCCCACTGTTCCAGACGCGGCTTCGGCGCTGGCTCGATGCCGAACGCGGCCAGCACTTCCGAATCGAGGCCTTCCTTGTGGTAGGCAATCGGAACGTCGTAGATATTCGCCACATCCAGCGCCTGGATGACGGCGGAAGGACGCACGTTGCAGAACAGCGAAAGCTTGCGGCGTTCCGCTTCCGGGATTTCCCGGTCGGCGCGCACGAGCAAAATGTCGGGGTGGATACCGAGCGCCTGCAGTTCCTTCACGGAATGCTGGGTCGGCTTGGTCTTCAATTCGCCAGCCGCCGGAATGTAGGGCATCAGCGTCAGGTGAAGATAGATCGCCGTGCCGCGCGGCAGATCGTTGCCGAGCTGACGGATCGCTTCCATGAACGGCATCGCCTCGATGTCACCCACCGTGCCACCGATCTCGCAGATGACGAAGTCGTAATCGTCATTGCCTTCGATCACGAAATCCTTGATTTCGTTGGTGACATGCGGAATGACCTGAACCGTTGCGCCGAGATAATCGCCGCGCCGTTCCTTGTCGATGATGTTCTTGTAGATGCGACCGGTCGTGATGTTGTCGGTCTTGGTGGCCGAACGCCCGGTAAAGCGTTCATAGTGGCCAAGGTCGAGGTCCGTCTCGGCACCGTCGTCAGTCACGAACACTTCGCCGTGCTGTGTCGGGCTCATGGTGCCGGGATCAACGTTCAGATAGGGGTCGAGTTTGCGAAGCCGCACCCGATAACCACGGGATTGCAGCAAAGCTCCGAGTGCAGCAGCTGCGATGCCCTTACCGAGAGAGGAGACCACGCCGCCTGTGATGAATACATATCGCGCCATGGGATTCACCGGATACCTTTTTACCTCTGATTCCGCCAGCCCAAATTTCATGATGTTGCAAATTCGCTGTTGACGAATTCACAGTTCAACTGGCCGGAATGCGAACAAAAGAAAACCGGCAGGCATTACAGCGCCGCGCGTCATAGACGCGCAAAGGACGCTGTAACGCTTCCAGGTCGGCGCATAGGCCTTTCTTTAAATCATGAATGATTTCAAGGGCTATGCGCTGGCCTGCCGGAGCGTTAAATCAAAACCGGGCTTATTGACCGGTCGGAACTGCGTTCGGATCGGCGGGCTGCGCCGGGGCCGGAGCGGCGGTACCGGAAGCGGCTGGAGCCGGTGTCGTCTGTGCGGGTGCGTTCTGGGCCGGTGCAGCAGCACCGCTATTGGTCGGCACGCCATTTTCAGCCGGAGCCGGTGTTGCCGGTGCCGTGGTCGACGGGCCGAGCGTATCCAGAATGCCGTTACCCTGCCCCTGCGTGGCCGGGATACGATCGAGAATATCGGTCGGGCGCGACTCGTACCGGGTCATGAGACCAAGGCCGAGCGATGTCAGAAAGAACAGCGCGGCGAGGATGCCCGTGGTGCGGGTCAGCGCATTGGCCGTTCCGCGCGCGGACATGAAGCCCGAACCGCCGCCGATGCCGAGGCCGCCGCCTTCGGAACGCTGGATCAGGACCACGCCGACAAGCGCCAGCACGATCATGAGGTGAATTACAATCAAAACGGTCTGCATGACAATCCATTCCATGCCCCGCGCGGAGCACCATAAAGAAGGTTTTGCGGCTCTTTACATGAGGCGAAGGTTTATTCCAAGCCCCTTTCCCGATACTCTTTCAGGAAAGCCTCATTCAGGCCGTCAGTCGCTCATATGCCGCATAGATGGACAGGAAGTCCGACGCTTTCAAGCTCGCCCCACCGATCAGCGCGCCATCGACATTTTCAACGCCCATCAGCTCCAGCGCATTGGTCGGCTTTACCGAGCCGCCATAAAGAATGCGCATGGTCTTGCCGGCATCGCCAAAGCGCTTGACGAGCTCGTCGCGCATGAAGGCGTGGGCCTCGCGCACATCTTGCGTGGTGGGGGTAAGACCGGTGCCGATCGCCCAGACGGGTTCATAAGCGATAACGGTATTTTCCGCGGTGGCCTCATCCGGCAGCGAGCCGGCAAGCTGGCGCTTCAGGATATCGAGCGTCTGGCCCGCCTTGCGCTCATCCGCCGTTTCGCCAATGCAGACGATGGCGATGAGATCGGCCGCATGGGCGGCGGATGCCTTTGCGCGTACCAGATGGTCGGTCTCGGCATGGTCGGTGCGGCGCTCGGAATGGCCAACGATGACATGGGTGCCGAAGCAGTCGGCAATCATTTCGGCAGAGATATCGCCGGTATGGGCGCCGGAGGCATTCTGGTGGCAATCCTGCGCGCCGATCATCAACGGGCTGTCATCACAGAGCGCGGTCGCGACATAAAGCAGTGTGGAAGGCGGGCAGATCAGCGCATCCACCTTTTCGGACAGCGCGCCCTTGACGCCCTCTGCCATGGCCTTGATCTGATCGAGCGAGGCACGCGTGCCGTTCATCTTCCAGTTTCCGGCAACAAGCGGTCGAACATTCGGCGTCATGCGTATCCCATTCCCTTTGTCTAGGAGCGCCGCTTGAGGCACCCCATCCCTCGGCCGCAGCCGGCCCTTGATCAAGACAGAAGCTCTGCCTGAATTTCCCGGATATTCCTTTAGCCGCAGCCGGCGGCAATTGGTACAAAAAAGCGGTCCAAGGGTTAAAGCCAGCGACAAATCCCGGAAAATTTGTCGTTACTGACTTAGAACCGACCCACTATCGGCTCAAAATCCAGTTCAAAACCACCCGCCAGTCGGTCATTCGCACCGGGGTGCCATGGCTACCGGTCTCGTAACGCGTGAACCGCGCGGGCTCCCCAGCCTTCAACAACGTGCGGAAGATAGCCGCTTGGCTGTCGGCCGAATAAACCTTGTCGGCGCTGCCATGGGTAAACCAGACCGGTTTCTTCGCTTTGGCAAAGGCGCTTTTCGGAAAATCGGGATCGACCGCGCCGCCGAGGATCGCCATGCCCTTGAGATTGGCGACGGCTGCCTTGTCGCGGCTGATGCCGTAGCAAATGAAACTGCCCATCGACGCGCAGGTGAGCACGACAGGCTTTCCGCCGGATTTTCTGGCCGCATCGGCAATGAGCGCCGCGACATCGGCAACGCCGTTCTCATCGAAGGAACGAACGCTCGGCACGTAATAGGTGCCGCCATTGGCGACGGCCAGATTTTTCAGCCGGTTGAAATTACCGCCGAACGTATAGTCGTTCATGCCAAGCCGCCGGTCACCGCCGCGTCCATGGATGAAGATGACGGTGAAGGCCTGCCCGCTGGCCGGCCCGACGCGGCCGACCTCAAACGCCCTGCCCTCAACGGACACGGTTTCCAGCGCCTGCACCTTCTTCGGCGCCATATCCACATATTGCCGCTTCACCCGACGCTCCGGCACCTCGTC